>JAZRLX010000193.1:0-7104 GCA_045647085.1 Pilosibacter sp. | reverse complement strand
CTAACCTCTGTTAAACGTCTGGAAAGCTTGTGAGCAAGAGCGATCGGATACGGCATAAGCTCTTCTGTCTCATTGCTTGCGAAACCGAACATCATACCCTGGTCACCGGCACCGATTGCCTCTAACTCTTCGTCTGTCATTTTGTGTTCTCTTGCTTCGAGCGCTTTGTCAACGCCCATAGCGATATCAGCAGACTGCTCGTCGATTGCTGTGATCACACCGCAAGTATCGCAGTCAAAGCCGTATTTTGCTCTGTCGTAACCGATCTCGCGAACTGTCTCACGAACGATCTTCTGGATATCAACGTATGCGCTTGTTGTGATCTCACCCATGATCACTGCAAGACCTGTTGTTACAGCTGTCTCACATGCTACACGAGCCATCGGGTCCTGAGCCATGATCGCATCAAGAACCGCATCGGAAATTGCATCACACATTTTGTCCGGATGTCCTTCTGTTACGGACTCGGAAGTAAATAATCTCTTCTCCATGTTTTCTCCTTTTTTGAGTAAAAGAAAAGTCCGCTTGACATACTTTAAGCGGACTTGATTTAACAGTTTATATCAAATCCTCTTATTGCTCGATTTCTCGCTCAGGCTGGCACCTTCCTGCCCTCTCGCTCACGCGATTAACAGGGGTTGCCGTGACTTCACAGGTCCTATGTACCTCCATCACTCTGAATAAGGGATATTGCTTTGCGAACTTTTATTCAATTGTTGCAGACAGTATAATATCGGATTCTCCGCCAATTGTCAAGAGACTTTTTACGGAATCCTCAATTTTTTACTATCCCACGCGAAGTTTGAATTTCTGAGCCTCTTTCTCGGAATCCACCTGCTCGATGTTTGCGCCGAGAAGACGAAGTTTCTCAACGAAATTCTCATATCCACGCTCGATGTACTCGATCTCATCTACCGTCGTATAACCTTCTGCTGCAAGACCTGCCATAACGAGAGCTGCGCCTGCACGAAGATCCGGAGCTTCTACCTGCGCACCGGTAAATCCTTTTACACCTTCTACAATCGCTACGGAACCTTCCACCTGGATGTTTGCACCCATGCGCGCAAGCTCATCCACATATTTGAAACGGTTCTCGAAAATACTCTCTGTTACTACACTGGTACCCTCTGCAAGAGCCAGGGCAACCGTCATCTGCGGCTGCATATCTGTCGGGAATCCCGGATATGGAAGTGTCTTGAAGTTCATGTGATTCTGTCTCGGCTTACCGACTACTCGGATCGCCTCGTCAAACTCCACAACTTCACAGCCCATCTCCAGAAGTTTTGCAGAGATCGCCTCCATATGTTTCGGAATGACATTCTTTACCATAATGTCTCCGCGTGTGATCGCTGCACCGCACATAAATGTGCCTGCCTCGATCTGGTCCGGAATGATCGAATAAACCGTTCCGTGAAGACGTCTTACACCTTTGATACGGATTACATCAGTACCTGCACCCTTGATGTTTGCACCCATGCTGTTCAGGAAGTTCGCCACATCAACGACATGCGGCTCCTTCGCAACGTTCTCTAAGATCGTCTCACCTTCTGCCATCGCTGCCGCCATCATAATATTGATGGTTGCTCCGACAGAAACCACATCGAGATAAATGTGGCTTCCGATCAGGTCGATCGCATGTGCCAGAACTGCACCGGATGAGATGTTAACATCTGCGCCTAATGCACGGAATCCTTTTAAATGCTGGTCGATCGGACGACTTCCGATCGTACAGCCGCCCGGAAGCGGAACCTCAGCACTCTTATATTTACCAAGTAATGCGCCGATAAAATAATAAGACGCACGGATCTTTCTCATATGCTCATCTTCAACTGTAACGGCGTGGATCTCTTTTGCATTGATCTTTACCGTGTGGCGATCCAGACGCTCGACTTTCGCGCCAAGATGGCAGATTGCCTCGATCAGCGCATTGATATCGCTGACATCCGGCAGATTTTCCACGATGACATCATCGTCTGTCATAATGGCTGCTGCCAGAATTCCCAGGGCTGCGTTCTTAGCTCCGCCGATCACTACCTCACCAACGAGAGGGTTACCGCCCTTCATAATGTACTGTTTCATACTGCACCTCTATATATATCGAATCAACGAACTCCACTGCAAACGGAATTCTACCCAATTTCAGAATTTTGGTTATACTTTGACGAATAAATTATAACACACTCTCACAATTTGTAAAGCACGGTTTTTCCTTTATTTTTCAGAAATAAAACAAATAAAGTCATTGCCTGCTTTTTCAAATCGCTCTTTTGCAGTTTCAAGGGCAATAGTTTCAGATTGTTCAGACATCGGATCCCAAATTCGCACATGACTCTGGTCATATCCGGTCAGATACTGATATCTGCCATTTCCTGTATTTACAAGCACCAAATGATTCTGACCGACAAAATACAGGATCTGGTTCAGCGCAGTTCCGGAAGCATCCAAAGCCAGACCGTCTTCGGACATTTTGCTCAAGCCTGTAAATAACTCTTTTCTCTGCTCAAACTGCTTCACTGCATTTGAGATATCTCTCATAAAATATGCATTCGGTTTATTGATACGACTCCAGATCGGAGCATTGACACCGACCGATACAAATCCCATATTATCGTAAGCCACCTGGACCGCCTCTGCAAAATCAGTGAAAATACCGAGACAGCGACCACGTCCATACGCGTAAAATTCGATCGCCTCTGCGTCTGCGAGACCTCCATTATCCAGATTGAGTACACGGTCATCTCCAAATACCAGTTTTTTCGGAGACTCTCGTTTTATTTTTTGATTCGACGAAATTTCCTTTGTCAGTTGAACAAAATACGTTCTGCCTTTCACATTGGAAGCATACCAGCCAATCTCATCTGTTCTCTTCGGAATTGTTTCCACGTTGCAGACCAGAGTATCCCCGGATCCTTCTTCAAAAAATCCATTCAGGCGATCACGAACTCTTGTAATATGGATTCGGCTCTCATCCACGATCACATCCCGGATATAGTATCCTTTCTTTTCATAATGCATCGCAGTTTCCATAGTCTCATCCACAATTTCCAGCGACTTCAAATAAAGTCCCATCACTCGACCGCCGGCCACCATGTAGTCTCCGGAGTTTCCGATACCATACACGCAGTCGTTTCCGACAAATCCCAGGATCCGGTAGGAATCCCCTTTTCCATCGCCGATCTGCGTCTTGTTTCCTGTATTGAGATCCATGATATGCAGAACTTTTGAATCATACAGTCCGGTATTCTCCTGCCATGCGATCCTGGAAGAATCAGCACTGACTGCAAATCGTTCCTTGTTAAGACCGGAGGCTACCACTACATATTCATAACTGGTCATATCGATTCCGTAAATAGAATCTTCCATATATAAATAGAGATTTCCATTTTCCCCCTCGTATGCCAGCTGGCTGATATCGTCCGCCAACTCTTCAAAGGATTCCGAAGCCGGAAGGAAAAACTGTTCTTCTAATACGTTATCCTCTGCATGATAACAGTAATAGGAAACACCGGTCCAGCCCTCATGGTTACCACGATTCATATATCCGTAAACCAGAAAATCAATATCGCCATTGTCTCCCACTTGAAGAATTTCAACACCATGGCGGTCTTCATATGCTCTTACGTCCAAGGTTTTTCCTTCGTCGATGTCCGCAAAAGAAAATACCAGCGCAATCGTTCCGTTTTTTGTATCATAAGACCAAAGTTCGCGATTATTCACAAACGTCACGTATCGGTCGTCCGCACTCTTTACCACATACAGATCTTCGCCATCAGAAATCCCAAGAAGAATACGCTTTCCGGAAAAAGAATCACGATCTCCCGTAAACACTTCATTCATCCGGCGCTCATAATCCATCATGTAGATTCGCTGATTGGTCCATTTCATCGTAAAATTCTCGGTAACCATAAAGGTTTCGATTCCGGTCACTTCATCGGTTCTGGAAACTTCATATTTTAATTCGATATTGGCCACATCACCATCCAGCTCCTTCAGCGTCATGCGCGGTTCGGAGCTTCGCTCAATCCCCATGGTTCCCCAGGTCATCTGATTGAAATTGTTTTTCAGTGTTACTACACCGAAACTGCTGTTATCCGCACTCGGAGAAGTCTCCATATACATAGTCAGATCATGTGCAGACTCATAATGAAATGTTTTCTGTGAAAACTCGGCTGCCAGAGCCATCATATCCATAGCATGTGCATTATCTGTGTCGATAATCCTGGAGTAATACCAGACTGCAGAACCATCGTTCAGTCCAACATGGAGCCCTAGCTGATATTCCGTTTCCGCTGCGATCAGATTTTGGATCGGAAGCGTTACAGAAATCAATCCATTTTCCAAATTCCAATCTTTTAACTCCACTCGTTCGATCAAATGTTCCGCATCCAGACTGCGGATCTCATATCCCAGGGACACAACTTCCTTCGCTTCTGCTACGACTACTTCCAGACGTCGATCTTCCGGCAGCACAAGAAGACTGTTGCGCTCTGCTGTAACAGCCTTTTCTTCGCGGTTTCCCAGCAGCGGGGCCAGCATTACTTCACCCATTTTCGGATACACGATCGGAAGGGTTGCCTCTTCCATCGCGGTGTAAGTGATCTGCTCTCCGCTTTCCTCTGTTTTGCCCATAGGCCACATAAAATAAACAACTGCCGCGATCAAAAATACGGCAGACAATACTGCAATCTTTTTTCCCGTCTTCATTCGGTCTCTTCCTTACTTCTTCTGTATATCATTGCCTCCGAAAAGGCATATTATTCCTTCCTCGTCTGCGGAGCATCTCATGAAGGATCAGGACCAGCACCACATCCTCATTGGTCATGCGCCCCTGCTCTCCTGCATTTCTCATGATCCGACTTCGCATTCCATACAGCCACTCGCGATCCGGCCATTCATCATAAATCGCGCTGTTTGGACCATCCTCTCGGTCAAACTCTTCTTCTACAAACCGCTGCCAATTTTTCATATTCAGCGGATACAAGCCTCGTGCATACTCTTGCTCCGCCTGCAGCCTCCGTCGGTCATCCCATTCTGCAGACAAATCTCGTTGAAATTCCCTGTTATAAATCCGATATGGTTCCTTCTCATATTTCTGTGGGTATCCGCGATACACCAGCTCCATAAAAATTCCCGCTCCTCATACAGAAATCCTATTAGGATATACTATGCAGAAAAGAGCGGGAACGTTCATTCATAAAAGTTCTAAAATAGCTTTTCCGGATACACTCCGTCATCAACCAGTTTGCGAATCGCAGCAACAACCGTTGGCTTATCCTCTTTATATGTCACTCCGAACCATTTATCCGGAGTCTCTAACAAGCGAACGGTGCCTTTCTTCTCACGGATACAGCGGTCAACGATCGTCGGAAGCAGATACTCTGCTTTCAGATCACCGTCTTTTATATTCGCCAAAAACCGCGGGAATCCTTCTTCCAATTCTTCCAGAAACTTAGCCGGAAGACCAAACATATTCATCGATACGTGCTGGTCCACCTCAACCGATACCGGTTCACCGTCACGTGTCGTCGCATGCATGCCATCTTCCCCACGATAAATATTGTAAGTTTCCGTCACCTTTGTCAGGTATCCATTCTCATCTACGGAACAAATACCGCGTGTGACACCGCCATTTTCGCTGAGCGTATTGCGAAGCACAAAGCCTGCCATACACATATCGTACAGCTCGCCATTTTCATCCATCTCATGGATCATGTAATCATGAATTCGTTTGAAGCCCTCTTTGCCATAATAATCATCTGCATTGATCACAATAAACGGCTCCTTGATCACATCCTTCGCTGCCAGGATCGCCTGACCGGTTCCCCAAGGCTTTGTTCTTCCATCCGGTACGGAAAATCCTTCCGGAAGGTCATCAATCTCCTGAAATGCGTACTCCACCGGAGCGATCTTTTCAATTCGATTTCCTATGATCTCCCTGAAATCCGCTTCCAGATCTTTTCTTATAATAAATACAATCTTATCAAATCCGGCCTCTAATGCATCGTGAATGGAATAATCCATGATGATCTCGCCACTAGGTCCAACCGGCTCTAACTGCTTGATACCACCGCCAAAACGACTGCCGATACCGGCTGCCATGATGACTAAGGCTGTTTTTTTCATGTTTCATCCTCCCGTGTACACAAATCTCTTTTGTGCCAGTTTCATCATAGCATATTCAGGAGCGTATTGCAATTAACAGAACTGCTAAGGTTATTACGAAATTCTTAGCTGAACCGGCCCATCAGTCTCGCCAGAGGCGAAACCACGTCAGAAAGATCCTGAATCGCCTGATTCAAACTGTCAATATCGATGGAATTGATCTGCTCCAATGCTTTCTGAATCCCCTCTTCGCTGTTGATCGCCAGCTTATCCACATGATCAACCAGTGCAGCAAGATCCGCCTCTGTCAGCTGATTGGACACCTGACCCAGATCCTCCGCTACAGCTCCGATAGTCTGGAGCGACTTCTGAGCAGTCGGAACGACACTTTTATACGCCAGACAAACGGCACAGAAGATTCCCACACAACACAATGCCATGACCATTGTCATCAGATACTGACGTTTTGCGTATTTCTCCTGCCTGCGCTCACTCTCTTCGATCTTGGTCAACAGTTCTTCTAATTTTTTGTTCTCTTCCATGCCCGTTCCTCCTTTTTACTAAAACTTACGGTAACTGACTATTCAAAATCCGGAAATCATCCGCCAGTTCTTGTTCTTCACCTCGCGGTCCATAAATCTTTCCGTACTGTTCATATGTATACACACGGATATCATCCAGTCTCACACTGCGGTTTGTTCGGATCTTCAGATCATATTCATTCATCCATGGGAATGTCAGGGTGTAAACGCCGGCTTTGGTCACACCGACACGTTTCGTATTTTTACCTAATGTTACTTCCAAATTCGCAGATCCTGCAGTCGGTTCTGCCCAAAACTCCACTTGTATCTCCTCCGCATAATTCAAGCGCCCAGTAATCTTCTGAGAGATCATACTTTCTTTAGCCAATACTGCTTTATGATCTCCTTCTATCTCCAAAACACGATCATTACTTCCATAACTCCATCCCATGAAATCCAAATCGAACTGCCCATTATACAC
>JAZRLX010000192.1:0-9341 GCA_045647085.1 Pilosibacter sp. | reverse complement strand
TGACACAGAAGTTTCAAGAGTTACGGATTTCTTAAAGGAGCAGAATGACAGCGGTGGTTATAATGCCGAGGTTGAGATGAAGCTGAGTCAGCCAACACTTGGAGGAGCAGCATCCGGTGGAGGAAGCGATCGAGATTCTCTTTTTGCAGATGCGGCGAAGTTCATCATTGAAAAAGACAAGGCGTCCATTGGTATGCTGCAGCGTGTGTTTAAAATAGGTTTTAACCGCGCGGCAAGGATCATGGATCAGCTTGCTGAGGCCGGCGTGGTAGGAGAGGAAGAAGGCACAAAGCCGAGAAAAGTCCTCATGTCCATGGAAGAGTTTGAAGCTTTTCTCGAGGCCGGATATTAAAAATAAGAATTACAGGCGGGGCTTGAATTTCGATTTTCAGCAGTCCCGCCTGTCTGTGTTGCTGTCTGAGAGATCATGAATTTGTAAATGGACAGAAACATACATATAAATTATGGTAGGAGATCAGGAGAGTAGAAATGAAAATTGGAGATTGGTTAACCAGACTTTCTTACGAACTTGTACAGGGCAACCTGGATGCAAGTGTTGAGGAGGTCATCTATGATTCCAGAAAAGCAAAGGATAATACAGTATTTGTCTGCATCAAAGGCAGTGTCAGAGATTCCCATGACTTTATTCCGGATGTTTTAGAAAAGGGTTGTAAGATCCTTGTGGTAGAAAAAGAGGTAGAAGTTCCGGCAGATGTGACAGTGATCAAAGTCGAAAACGGTCGTCTTGCACTTGCAGAACTGTCTGCAGCCAGATTTGGATATCCGGCAGAGAAACTTGTGACAATCGGTATCACAGGAACAAAAGGAAAAACAACAACAAGCTATATGATCAAGACAATCCTGGAGGCAGCCGGCAAAAAGACCGGTCTCATTGGAACAAACGGTGCAGTGATCGGTGATGAAAAGATCCCGACAGCCAATACAACTCCGGAGTCCTATGTGGTACAGGAGTTCTTTGCAAAAATGGTAGAAGCCGGTTGTGAATGTGTGGTAATGGAGGTTTCCTCCCAGGCACTGATGTTACACCGTGTTGGCGGTATTACATTTGACTACGGCTTATTTACCAATATTTCTCCGGATCATATCGGACCGAATGAGCATGACAGCTTTGAGGAATATTTACAGTATAAATCCAAAATGCTTCAGGTATGCAAAACAGGTATTGCCAATATCAATATGGAACATTATGAAGATATTGTGGAACATGCGACTTGCAAGCTTTATACATACGGCTTGGAGACAGATGCGGACTTCCGTGGAGATAAGATCCATTATGTGAATGACCATGATTTTGTTGGTGTTGAATTCCATGCACATGGTGATCTTGGCGGAAAAGTACGTGTAGGTATGCCTGGCAGATTCAATGCAGACAATGCACTTGCAGCACTTTCTGTTTGTACTCTTGCAGTGGCTCAGATGCCGGAGCATGTAGATACATTCGATGAAAAGCCGGAGTTGAAAGCATCCGTAAAGAGAAAATTATTGCATGCATTAGAAGGAATTCGTGTGGATGGACGTATGGAGATCGCCCATGTATCTCCGATCTGCAGTGTGATCATTGACTATGCACACAATGCAATGAGCATGGAAAGTCTTCTGGGCACTTTAAGAGATTACGATCCGAAGCGCTTGGTATGTGTGTTTGGATGTGGCGGCAACCGTGCGAAAGACAGACGTTATTCTATGGGCGAGATTGGTGGAAAGATGGCAGATCTTTGTGTGATCACTGCTGACAATCCGCGCTTTGAGAAAAACGAAGACATTATTAAAGATATTGAAATTGGCCTTGCAAAAACAGAAGGCAAATATATTGTGATCCCGGATCGCCGTGACGCGATCTTCTCTGCAATTCATAATGCGGAAGCAGGAGATATGGTAGCGATCATTGGAAAAGGTCATGAGGATTATCAGGAAATCGAAGGAGTAAGACATCATTTCAAAGATCGTGAAGTGGTGGAAGAGGCTGTAAAGGAGATGAAATAATGGAGCATGTATTCGTACGTGATCTGGTAGAGGCGACCGGAGGCAAATTGATTTGTGGTGATCCGGAAGCGTCTGTTGCAAGAATCAAACTGGATTCCAGACAAGTGGAACCGGGAGATCTGTTTGTTCCGATTATTGGTGAACGTGTGGACGGACACAAATTTATTCCGCAAGTTCTGGGAATGGGAGCAGCTGCTGTACTGACAAGCGAGCACGAAGAAGTTCCGGCGGAATACAACATGGGTGCATGGATCCGTGTTGCGGATACCAAGGCAGCTCTTCAAGATATCGGACGTTATCTCCGTGCACGTCTTTCTCTTCCGCTTGTGGGTGTGACCGGAAGTGTGGGAAAGACAACAACAAGAGAAATGATCGCGGCTGCACTTTCCGCAAAGCACCGTGTATATAAAACTCCGGGAAACAGCAACAGCCAGGTAGGTGTTCCGATCACAATTTCTGAGATCAGTGAACTCGATGAGATCGGTGTGATCGAACTCGGAATGAGTGAGCCGGGAGAGCTGACTGTGATCGCAAAGATCGCAAAGATCGATATGGCTGTGATCACCAATATCGGTATCACACACATTGAACAGCTGGGTTCCAGAGAAAATATTTATAAAGAGAAAATGACCATTCAGGATGGGTTAAGAGAAGATGGAGTTCTGATCTTAAACGGAGATGATGATATGCTCTGCAATACAAAGGGAAAATCCGGCGTTAAGACTGTATATTACGGAACCGGTTCTAACTGCGATTTCAGAGCGGAAAATATCAATCTGAATGATGGTCCGGCGAAATTTACTGCAGTGCATGGCGAGGAGCGTCAGGAAGTGATTCTTGGTGTTATGGGAATGCACAATGTGATGAATGCATTAGCAGCCATTGCAGTCTGCCATGAAAATGGAATGACAATGGAAGAAGCTGCGCAGGGGCTGAAAACATTCCACGGATTCAAAGGCCGTCAGCAGATTCATGCAGGAACTAAATATACAATCCTGGATGATTCCTATAATGCAAGTCCGGCTTCTATGAAGGCTTCTCTGGATGTGTTCAAAACATTAAAACCGGGCAGCCGTCACGTAGCAGTATTGGCAGATATGAAAGAGCTTGGTGACAAGGTGATGGAATATCATCACGACGTTGGCGTACATACAGCCAACACAGGTGTGAATCTTGTTATTACACTAGGTGAGGCTTGTCATGCTCTGTCAGAAGGTGTGAAATCAGTGTCTGAGATTCCGGTTGTGGAATTTACAAACAAAGATGAAATGGTGGCTTATCTGGATGCCAATCTGGCAGACGGAGACTGCGTTCTCTTTAAAGGATCCAATTCCATGGGACTTTCTGCTGTAGCTGCTCATTTTATCGAAAAATCAAATTAAGAATCCTATCGATTCAGGAAAGGAGGAACCGGATTGGAGCAGAAAATATTATATGCGGATATTATCATAGATATCTCTACGAAACATGTGGATCGTGTGTTCCAGTACCGGATTCCTTCTGACCTGATCTCGCAGGTGCAGGTGGGAAGTCGTGTTCTGGTTCCATTTGGAAAAGGAAATCGAGAGCAAAAAGGCTACGTGGTTTCGATCACAACGGTCCCATCCTATGCACCGGAAAAGATAAAAGAAATCCATGATGTTGTTCCTGGGGCAGTTTCTGTTCAGGAACAAATGATACTTCTGGCATGGTGGATGAAGGAACGATATGGTTCTACAATGAACCAGGCGTTAAAGACAGTCATTCCTGTAAAGTCCAAGGTGGCACCAAAGGAAGAGAAGACAATCCTTTCTTTGAAAACACAAGAAGAACTGGAAGTCCTCTATGCGGAGGCAGAACGTAAGAATTTTAAGGCCAGAGCACGTTTGTATCGGGCATTGATGGAAAACGAAGTTCTTCCGTATCGTTTGACTGCAGAAAAACTGGGCATTACATCAGCCATGTTGAAACCGTTGGAAGAAAAAGGCATCGTGAAGATTCAGGTGGATCGTCTGAGCCGTGATCCTGTGAAAGACTATGAGCGAGAGAAGACGAGAATTTCTCTAAATGATGAACAGTTGGCTGCGGTGAATACGGTAACTTGTGATTATGACAGCGGGGTACGTGGAACCTATTTGCTCTACGGAATTACAGGAAGTGGTAAAACAGAAGTCTATATGGAGCTGATCGAACATGTGCTGGCTCAGGGGAAACAGGCAATCGTATTGATTCCGGAAATTTCACTGACCTATCAGACTGTGATGCGGTTTTACCGCAGATTTGGCAATCGAGTTTCCATCATCAATTCCAGACTTTCAGCCGGTGAACGATATGACCAGTTGGAACGTGCAGCAAAAGGCGAGATTGACATCATGATCGGTCCCAGATCGGCGCTGTTCACTCCATTTGCCAATCTTGGTTTGATCATCATTGATGAAGAACATGAGGGAGCATACAAAAGCGAGATATCTCCGCGATATCATGCGAGGGAAGTGGCAGAAATGCGCGCAAGGATGAATCATGCGAGTCTTGTGCTGGGATCTGCGACTCCGTCCATGGAAAGCTACTATAAAGCTTTAAATGGAGAGTATAAACTGTTGCTGTTACACAATCGTGCAAAGAGAGACAGTCGCTTGGCCAATGTCCATGTGGTCGATCTGAGGGAAGAGCTTGCAGAAGGAAATCGTTCGATATTTAGCAGAAAACTGGCAGGATTGATGGAAGAGCGATTAAAAAACGGTGAGCAGATCATGTTATTTATGAATCGGCGCGGATATGCGAATTTTGTTTCCTGTCGTTCTTGTGGTGAAGCTATGCGATGTCCTCATTGTGATGTGAGTTTGACTTATCATCATGACGGTTCCATGAAGTGTCATTACTGTGGACACGAGACCAGAATCCCGAAATTATGTCCGGAGTGTGGTTCGCCGTTCCTGGCTCCGTTTGGGTCAGGAACACAAAAGTTGGAGGAGATGACGAAAAAGATTTTTCCGGATGCAAAAGTGCTTCGCATGGATGCGGATACAACTTCGAAAAAAGGTGCTCATGAAGAAATCTTACAGGCTTTTGCCGAAGGTGAGGCAGATATTCTGATCGGAACACAGATGATCGTAAAAGGTCACGATTTTCCGAAAGTGACACTGGTTGGTATTATGGCGGCTGATCTTTCGCTTCATGCTCCGGATTTCCGAAGCGGAGAAAGGACCTTTGAGTTGTTAACGCAGGCATCCGGTCGTGCAGGAAGAAGCGAGCTTCCGGGAGATGTAGTGATCCAGACGTATGCACCGGATCATTATGCGATCACTTCTGCTGCAGAACAAGACTACGAACAGTTCTACCGTCAGGAACTCTTATATCGAAAGATGATGGGGTATCCGCCGGCAGTCGGAATCCTTTCGATCACATTGTCATCGAAGCAGGAATCAGAACTTTTAAACGCAGTCGATCTGTTTTATAAAGAGATTATGAAGCAATATGGATTTGAAGACTTTATGATCATCGGTCCGGTAGAAGCTTCCCCATATAAACTTAATGATATTTACAGAAAAATTTTATATATAAAGCACGAAAATTATGATATACTATTAAAAGTCCAAAAGTATGCCCAGAATTTGGAAGATACTATGGATTGTTTTAAAAATATCAGTTTTCAATACGATTTATAAAGAGAGGAAAAGAATTATGGCAATCAGAGAAGTAAGAACCATCGGTGATGAAGTATTAGGAAAGATTTCCAAACCGGTAAAAGAAGTAAACGAGCGCACACTTCAGATCATTGAAGATATGTTCGAGACTATGTATGAGACAGGCGGTGTTGGTATCGCAGCTCCGCAGGTTGGTATTTTAAAACGTATCGTATGCATGGACGTTGGTGATGGCAACCAGTACTTAATGATCAACCCGGAGATCATTGAACTTTCCGGTGAGCAGACTGGTATGGAAGGCTGCTTAAGCGTACCGGGTAAACGCGGACAGGTTACAAGAGCAAACTATGCAAAAGTAAAAGCTTTCAATGAAAACATGGAAGAGATCATCATCGAAGGTGAAGGTCTCCTTGCAAGATGTATCCAGCACGAGTGTGACCACTTAGACGGTATTCTCTATGTTACAAAAGTAGAGGGCGAGCTGGTTGACAAAGAAGTTGAAGAGGACGAGGACGAAGAATAATATGAAGATCGTTTTTATGGGAACACCGGATTTTGCGGTATCCACGTTGGAGTCTCTCGTTAAGGGAGGTCATGAGGTGATCGCGGCTGTGACTCAGCCGGATAAACCGAAGGGACGTGGAAAAGCTGTACAGTATACTCCGGTTAAAGAAAAGGCATTGGAATATGAGATTCCGGTTTATCAGCCTGTAAAAGCGAGAGATCCTGAGTTTGTTGAACTTTTGAAGGGAATGGATCCGGACGTGATCGTCGTGGTTGCGTTCGGTCAGCTCCTTCCGAAAGCGATTTTGGATATCCCGAAGTATGGCTGTGTCAATGTGCATGCGTCACTGCTTCCGAAGTACCGTGGTGCTGCTCCGATCCAGTGGGCAGTGATCGATGGTGAAGAAGTCAGCGGTGTAACAACCATGCTCATGGATGAAGGTCTTGATACAGGCGATATGCTGGAAAAAGCAGAGATCGTGTTAGACGAAAAAGAGACAGGCGGAAGTCTGTTTGATAAATTAAGTGCTCTGGGTGGCGAATTGATCTTGTCTACTTTGGAGAAGATGGAGAATGGAACGATCACAAGAACTCCGCAGGGAGATTCCACAACTTCTTATGCTAAGATGCTTAAGAAAACAATGGGTGAGATCGACTGGAATATGGAGGCTGTTAAGATCGAGCGCCTGATTCGTGGTTTAAATCCGTGGCCGAGTGCTTACACAAGTCTTAAGGGGAAGACTGTGAAGATCTGGTCTGCGGATGTGGTTGCAGGAGAAAGCACCGGTAATCCGGGTCGTGTAACTGTGACAAAAGACAAACTTCTGGTGGAGTGCGGAGAAAATTTCCTTTCTATTACAGAACTCCAGTTAGAAGGAAAGAAACGTATGGAGACTGCTGCATTCCTTCGCGGATTTACAGTAGAAGACCAGACGGTATTTGGATTATAGTATGAAAAAGCCGTAAAAAAGGGTTAGCCGAAAGGAGAATTGCTTATGTACGGTTATGGAATGGGCTACGGTGGTATGAGATATGGGTATGGCTACGGCTTTGACCCGACGATCATCTTAGTCCTCATTGGTGTTGTTATTTCTTTATGGGCACAGAGTCGTGTGACTTCCACTTATAATAAGTATTCAAGGGTGAGAAGCCGCACAGGGATGACAGGTGCAGAAGCCGCAATGCGGCTGCTGCATTCACAAGGTATCTATGATGTGACTGTGCGTCAGGTTGCAGGCAATCTGACAGACCATTATGATCCAAGAACAAAGGTGGTAAATCTATCAGAGTCCGTGTATCGTTCGACATCGATAGCAGCTCTAGGTGTTGCTGCCCACGAATGTGGACACGCCATGCAGCACAACGATGGATATGCACCGCTTCGATTCCGAAGTGCATTGGTTCCGGTAGCGAACTTGGGTTCAAGGATTTCCTGGCCATTGATCTTATTTGGCCTTATCATCGGAGGACTTGGTTCTCCGCTTTGTCAGATCGGTATTTTGATGTTCTCGCTGGCAGTTTTATTCCAGCTTGTGACACTTCCGGTCGAATTTAATGCTTCCAACAGAGCTGTAAAGCTTCTGGATTCCCAGAGGATTTTATCCGGTGAGGAAGTACGTGGAACAAGAAGTGTGTTAAATGCAGCTGCGTTGACTTATGTGGCGGCAGCCGCATCTTCTATGTTACAGCTTTTAAGATTAGTGATCCTTTATGGAGGAAGAAGACGTGATGATTGATACAAACAGCCGTGAAATTGTCCTGGATATCTTGATGGAGATTCTGGAAAAAGGAAATTTAAGCCATCTGGTTCTGAAACAGGCACTGGAGAAATACCAGTATCTGGAGAAGCAGGACAGGGCTTTTATAACAAGAATCACAGAAGGTACGCTGGAATATCTGATTCAGATCGATTCTGTGATCAATCGATATTCCAAGGTAAAAGTAAATAAGATGAAACCGGTGATCCGTACGCTCCTTCGGATGTCGGTTTATCAGATCCTTTATATGGAGCGAGTGCCGGATTCTGCTGTCTGCAACGAGGCAGTAAAACTGGCGAAGAAGAGAAAGTTCCAGGGATTGACCGGTTTTGTAAACGGTGTTCTCAGAAACATCTCAAGAGAAAAAGAGCAATTAACTTTTACATCTCCTGCGGAACGTTTTTCCATTCCGCAGTGGATGTATTCCATGTGGGAACAGGACTACGGAACAGAAAAGGCAGAGAAAATTGCTGCCTCCTTCCTGGAAGATCGTCCATTGACCGTACGCTGCAATACCAGTCGTGCGTCAGTTGAATTGATCATTGACAGCCTGAGATCACAGGGCATACATACAGATAAGTCAGTACTGTCTGATACCATGCTTGCTATCCAGGGCTATGATTACTTAGAGACAGTAGAAGCATTTGCTGAGGGGTTGATCACTGTTCAGGATACAAGCTCTTCTCTTGTGGGAGTACTTGCAGCTCCGGAAAAGGGAGATTTTGTTCTCGATGTCTGCAGTGCTCCGGGCGGAAAATCCATGCATGTGGCAGATTTGATGGATGGAACCGGCTTGGTGGAATCCAGAGATCTGACCGAATACAAGATCATGCTTGTGGAAGAAAATATTGCAAGATGTGGTTTTACCAATATGCAGACCAAAGTTTGGGATGCGACCGAATTCGATCCGGATATGGAAGGTAAGGCAGATATCGTGTTAGCGGATCTTCCTTGTTCCGGTCTTGGAATTATAGGAAAGAAGCCGGATATTAAAATGCGGCTGAAGGAAGAGGAACTGGACGAGCTTGCCAAACTTCAGAGAGAGATCCTTTCTGTTGTGTCCAGATATGTGAAGCCGGGTGGCAAACTGATCTACAGTACTTGTACGATCAATAAAAAAGAGAATGAAGAAAATGCTTCCTGGATCTTAGAACATCTTCCGTTTAAAAAGAAAGAAATTGCTTCCGTACTTCCGGAAGTGTTAAAAAAAGACTGTGTAGAAAATCAGATTCAGTTACTTCCGGGTATTCACCCGTGTGACGGTTTCTTTATCGCAGCGTTTGAGCGCGAAGCATAGGAATAAATATATGGATAAAAAAGACATTAAATCAATGAATCTTTCGGAGCTTACCGAATTTGTCAAGGAGTTGGGAGAAAAGCCATTCCGTGCAAAACAGCTGTATCAGTGGATGCACCAGAAGCTGGCCCCATCCTACGATGATATGACGAATCT
>JAZRLX010000191.1:0-13681 GCA_045647085.1 Pilosibacter sp. | reverse complement strand
GGAAGAAGTTGAGGAAGATGTTTTCTTCCCGGAAGAGGAAGTGCCTTTTGCAGCGTTGAGAAGAGATGCTTGCGTAACACCTGTGATCTTGGCGATCTGTTTTAACTGGTCCTGTGTCAGATTCTTTTTGCCGCGTTCTGCAAGACTGATGTCCTCAGCTGACAATCCGGAAATCTTGCGGGCGAGCTGTTCCTGAGTCAGATCTGCATTTGTACGAGCTTCTTTAATAAGTGTGCCTACTTTTTTTGTTGCCATCGTATAGCCCCCTTAACAGTCGAATTCTATTATGTTTATCATATCATAGATTCTGTGAGAAAGGAATGAGAAGGTGCAAGAATCCGTGATATTTCATTGACGAGAGACTAGGGAAAAGGTAAAATAAAAATAGGTATTTGACCAGAAACGGAGGCATTATGAGAGATATTATTATACAGAAAATTTTAGATGAAAAAGTGATCGCGATCGTACGTGGTGTCTATGAAGAGGACTGTGTGAACCTTGCCAAAGCATTACATGAGGGTGGTGTGAATCTGCTGGAGGTAACGTTCGACCAGAGAAGTCATGATGAGCGTTTACGAACAGTAAAAACGATCACGATGTTAAATGAGACTCTTGGTGATACCATGGCGTTTGGTGCAGGAACCGTTACGACTGTGGAGATGGTTGAGATGGCGAAGGAAGCCGGAGCAAAGTTCATCATTTCTCCGGATACTTGTGAGGAAGTGATCCGTGCAACACGTGAGATGGAGATGGTCTCTATTCCGGGTGCACTGACTCCGACAGAGATTGCCAACGCACATCGATATGGAGCAGATTTTGTAAAGGTATTCCCGGTTGGCAATATGGGCGTTTCTTATATTAAGAATGTAGTGGCACCGTTGAGCCATATCCGTATGTTGGCAGTTGGCAGTGTAGATGGAAACAATGTGGCAGACTATCTGGCAGCAGGAGCGGTAGGAGCCGGAGTTTCCAGCTGCCTGTTTAAAAAAGAGTGGATCAAAGCAGGAGAGTGGGACAAGGTTACAGAAGCTGCCAAAACATTTGTTGCAAAACTGTAAGAAGTACTACAGATTATAACATGGAGGTGCCCATGGAGCTCATCATTCTCGCAGGTATGCCTGCATCAGGAAAAACGACATTTTCAAGAAAACTCAGTAAAGCATTGGGATATCCGGTGCTGGAAAAGGATGAGATCAAAGAAGAACTGTTCGATGTGATCGGATTTGAGAATTATGCACAGAAACGTCTGATGGATACAGCAGCGACAGCTGTCCTGCTTCGCTGTGCGGATTCTATTTTGGGAAGCGGTCAGTCACTGATCATGGTCAATAATTTCAGAGAAGATGCAAAACCGGCAGTGGAGGAATTGTTGAAGAAACATCCTTGCCAAGCTGTGTTTGTATTTTTCGGCGGTGACGGAGATGTATTCTACAAACGATATGTGGAACGTGATAATTTACATTTGCGTCATTTGGGTCATGTGCTTCAGGAGCATTATCCGCCACATCCGGGCGATGCATTGGAATATACGATGACACGAGATGAATTTGCGGAGAAATTTGAAAAACTGGGCATGAACGAGTTTCATATTGATGGCGTTGAACGAATCGATGTGGATGCGACAT
The DNA here is from genome assembly GCA_045647085.1 of Pilosibacter sp. Classification (GTDB taxonomy): domain Bacteria; phylum Bacillota; class Clostridia; order Lachnospirales; family Lachnospiraceae; genus Pilosibacter. The sequence goes on along the minus strand of JAZRLX010000191.1, from coordinate 12,056 downwards.
ATCCGGAGAAGATCGATGTGGAAAAACTGATCGCAGAGATTAAATCGTATTTGTAAGAAACAGAAATCGAGGAATTGAACTATGAAAAAGAAAGTTGCATTTATGACACGTCATCATTCTACATTGATCTGTGAAGAAGCACGAGAGATGTTGAAAGAGGCGGGATTTGAGATTGTCAGCAATGATACAGGAAGAATCCTTTCCAGAGAAGAGCAGAAGGCATTGATCCAGGATGTATATGCGATCATTGCGGGAACTGAAAAATATGACCGCGAAATGCTGGAGGGTTGTGATAACCTGAAGGTTGTGACACGATTTGGTGTAGGAACCGATAATTTCGACTTACAGACCATGCGTGAAATGGGATTGCAGGTGGGTGTGATCGCCAATTACAATGCCGTTGCAGAATTTGCACTGACTTTGATCCTTTCTGTTATGAAAAATCTTCCTCGATATGATGCTGCAGTCCGTGATGGAAAATGGAGTCGTGTTTCCATGCGTGAGCTGACCGGAAAGACAGTCGGTCTGGTTGGATTCGGACGAATTGGCCGTAGACTTGCGGAATTATTATCCGGATTTGGTGTGACGATCCTTGCATACGATCCGTTTATCAATGAAGAAGCTGCAAAAGAAAGAAATGTTCAGGTGGCCGGGTTAGAAGAACTGTTGGAGAAATCTGATATTGTTTCTCTGCATCTTCCGTCTACAAAGGAAACACACCATCTGATCAATGAAGAAACCATCCAAAAGATGAAAGATGGTGCATACCTGATCAATACTGCCCGTGGTTCATTGGTAGATGAGCAGGCATTGTATGATGCTCTTGTCAATGGAAAGCTGAGCGGAGCCAGCCTGGATGTGTTTGAGAAAGAACCGGTAACAAAGGAAAATCCACTGTTTGGATTGGAAAATACGGTTCTTGCACCGCACGTTTCGGCACTCACTTATGAGACTAACTATAATGGCGGTCTGATCTGTGCGGAGTCCATCATTCGTGTGGCAAACGGTGAAAAGCCGGTGTATCCGCTTTGGTAAAATAAAACTTAGTGAAGGTGTAAGAAAGCCGAGGAGTTGATTCCTCGGCTTTTGCTATATGTAATCCATATTAAATAAACAGGTATAAAAGGAAATCGGCGGCGATGGCTGCCAGTACGCAGACCATGACCGGTTTCTGTTTCCATGCGAGAATACCTGCAACGAGTGCACCTACAATCCCGATCCATGGTTTGTCTGTATCGACCGTGAAAACGCCCGGAAAGATCAGGGCTGCCATTGCGGTATACGGAATGAGTTTCAGGAACTTTTCCAGTTTACCGGAAAAGTTCATTTTATTGACCAAGACAAATGGAAGTGCACGTGGAAGATAGGTGACGAGAGTCATTCCGAGCATCAAGAGGATAAGTTTACTGCTATCCATGTGTTGGTCCCTCCGTTTCTTCGTCTAAATCCACGAAAAATACGCCAATGAATGCGCATAAGAGTGTAGAGACGATCAGTGCCCAGCTGGAGTCGATGATCTGACTCAGCAAGGTATTGCATACAGCGGTTAATACAACGAGTCCTCCCAGCTTGTAATTGTTTGTCAGGTTTGGCATAAGAAGACCGATGAACATCGCATATAAAGAAATTCCGAGACTGGCTGTCAGGATCTCCGGAAGGAAGTCTGATGCGATAGCTCCAATGAGTGTTCCCACATTCCAGGAAGAATAATTGACTAAGATCAGTCCGAGAAGGTACAGGACCGTGCAGTTTTCTTCTTTTTCGGTGGTGAAGATCGCAAAGGATTCATCTGTAACGCCAAAAGCAGAGAGAAGACGGATCTTCAGTCCGCCTGTAGTCATGCGGTTTACCACGCAAGTGCTCATGATCACATGGCGAAGGTTCAGGATAAAGGTGGCAAGTATGATCGCGATCATACTTGCTCCCTGAGTATACATACCGACTGCCATCATCTGACTGGCTCCGGCGAACACAGAGAGAGACATGAAACAGGTTTGGAAGACACTGAAGCCTGCTTGTCTTGCCATGAAAGCGTAAGCGATACCGACCGGAACGAACCCCAGGATAACCGGGATGCCGGAGCGCATTCCGCGGAGGAATTGTTCTTTGTTTGTAAGTTTGTTTGTTTGATCCATAATGATTAACCTCAGAGATATAGCATTTTGAGAGTTGTCTGTACGACAAACATATTATAGCACTGTGTGATGAATTTACAAGCAATTTGACTCAATTTAAAAGATGGGTTCTATTTTTTGCTTGCATGGAAAACTGACAAATGATATGCTAAATTCGTGACAATATTGTGAATATGGAATCGAAGGAGATTGTAATGATTCAGGTAGAGAAATTATCTTATTCTTTCCCGGAAAAAGATTTATATAAAAACGTTTCTTTTACGCTGCAGGACGGTGCGCACTGTGCCCTGATCGGCAGTAACGGAACAGGTAAGTCCACATTGATCCAGATGATGATGGAGCCGGATGAGTGGTTATACAAAGGTAAGATCATCAGAAAAGATATCGGAAGGATTGGATATGTGAGCCAGTTCTTCAAGACATCCAAAGAAAATACGATGACGGTATTTGAGTACCTCAGCCAGTATTTTGTGGAACTGCAGCAGAAAAATGAAGCGCTTTGTGCAGAAATGGCTACATCTGAAAACCTTGATGAAGTGTTTGAACGTTACCAGAAAGTCATGGATGAGATCGATGCAGTTGATGGTAATAACTATGAGTCCAACATCGGAAAGCAGTTGAAGCTCGCAGGCATGAAATCCATGGAAGGGATGGAACTCGGAAAGCTGAGCGGCGGCGAATACAAACTGGTCCAGGTAATCCGCGAGATGATGCAGATGCCGTCCCTGCTTATTATGGACGAGCCGGATGTGTTCCTTGATTTTGAGAATTTAAACGGTCTGCGTCAGCTGATCAATTCTTATAAAGGAACGATCTTGGTCATTACCCATAATCGTTATCTTCTGAATAACTGCTTTAATAAGATCCTCCATCTGGAAGACGCAGATATTCAGGAATTTGACGGAAACTTTGTCGATTATAATTTTGCTCTGTTACAGAGAAAGATCGAGCTGCAGGAACAGGTAGCAGAGGAGATGGAGGAACTGGAGCGTACCAGAGCGATGGTGGATCGCCTTCGTGCGAAAGCGACCCGATTTGACAATGCTTCTTTTGGAAGAACCGTTCACGCAAAACAGAGCCAGTTAGACCGCCTGGAGGCACGTATGATCAAGGCTCCGTTTGTGGAGGTGCGTCTTCCGGAGATCGTGCTTCCGGTACTTGAAAAAGCGACTGCTGAAGCAGAAGAAACAGAAACAGTGAGTGGCCCGGTGCTGAATGTACAGGATTATCGTCTGGAGTTTGATGATATGATCCTGGAAAATGTAAGTTTTGAGCTGAACGAAGGCGAGAAGGTTGCCATTGTCGGTCCGAACGGAACCGGAAAAACCACATTGCTTCGTCAGATCGCAAACAGAAGCAGTGAGGCAGTTTCTGTACGACCGGATGTGGAAATCGGATTCTTGTCCCAGAATCACAGTGAGACATTAAATGAAGAGGACACCATTTACAAAGAGTTTGAAGCACTTGGATTCGAGACCAATGCAGAAGTTAAAAATTATCTTGCTCCGTACTTCTTTGCGGAGGATGTATTAGATAATCGAATCGGTATTTTGTCCGGCGGAGAAAAAAATCTTCTCCAGCTGGCAAAGATCGGTGCAGGAAAAGCCGGTTTATTACTTCTGGATGAGCCGACCAGCCATCTGGACATTTATTCTCAGGCAGCTCTGGAGAAGGCACTGGCAGATTATAAGGGAACTGTTCTCATGGTATCCCACGATTTCTATACTATTGTAAATACGATGGACTATGTTCTTTATGTGGAAGATAAGACGATCCGTAAAATGCGCGTTCGTTCTTTCCGCAAAATGATCTATAAAGATTATTTCGAGCAGGAATATCTGGAGCTGGAACAGAAAAAGAAAGAGCTGGAAATGAGAATTGAAGATTGTCTGAGAGCCAATGATTTTGAAAAGGCAAAAGCAATCTCAGAAGAGTTAGAAGTGATTGTGAGAAAGATGTAATGAAAGTTTGGAACGGAAAATCAGTATATAAAGGAATTGCCATGGGACCGGTCACTGTTGTTAAGAAAAATGACTGTTCCGTGTCAAAGATCAAGATTGCTGATCCGGAAGCCGAAATCGGGCGTGTGACTGATGCGATCGATCGGGCAAAAGTTCAGCTTCAGGAGCTGTACGAAAAAGCGCTGAGTGAAGTTGGGGAAAGCAATGCTATGATCTTTATGGTCCATCAGATGCTATTGGAAGACGAAACGTTTCTGGATGCTGTATACATGGTAATTCGCTCAGAGCAGGTCAATGCAGAATATGCTGTTTTTGAGACCGGAAATCAGTTGGCAGAAATGTTTTCAAGTATGGATGATGATTACATGAGAGAACGAGCAGCTGATTTGAAAGACATATCCGATCGTCTGGTTCGCAACCTGATCGGATATGAAGGACTGGATCTTAGCTGTATGGAACCATCCATTATTCTTGCGGATGATCTGACGCCAAGCGAGACCATGCAAATGGATAAATCAAAGATTCTTGCATTTGTTACGGTTCATGGATCTGCAAATTCCCACACTGCAATTCTGGCACGTACCATGAACATTCCTGCACTTGTAGGTGTTCCAATGAATTTGAATGAAATCCCAAATGGTGTGACAGCGATTGTGGATGGATTTGGCGGAAGGATTGTGATCGAGCCGACGGAAGAGCTTCAAACGCAAACGGAAAATAAAATCCGTGAGGAAGCGGAAAATCAACTTCTATTGGCAGATCTGAAAGGCAGAGACAATGTGACTCTGGATGGGAAACGCATAGACATTTTTGCTAATATCGGTAGTGTGGATGATGTGGAGCAGGTTCTGGAACAAGATGCTGGTGGAATTGGCTTATTTCGCAGTGAATTCTTGTATCTTGGACGGGTTACATTCCCGACTGAGGAGGAACAGTTCGAGGCATACAGACAGGTGCTTCAGACGATGGGAGATAAAAAAGTGATCATTCGTACTCTGGACATTGGCGCGGATAAACAGGCGGATTACTTCAGATTAGAAAAGGAAGCAAATCCTGCGCTGGGATACAGAGCCATCCGCATTTGTCTGAAACAACCGGAGATTTTTAAAGCTCAGCTTCGTGCATTGTTTCGTGCGGCAGTTTATGGAAATCTGTCGATCATGTATCCGATGATCACTTCGACGGAGGAAGTTGAGCAGATTTACAAGATCGTTGATGAGGTAAAAGCTGAGTTAGAGGCAGCGAAGATTCCATTCCGGATCCCGGAGCAGGGAATCATGGTCGAGACACCTGCGGCTGTTATGGTCAGTGATGAACTTGCTGAGATGGTTGATTTCTTCAGTGTTGGAACCAACGACCTGACTCAGTATACATTGGCGATCGATCGTCAAAATCAAAAGTTAGATGACTTTTATAATCCACATCACAAAGCGATCTTACGTATGATCCGTATGGTCGTGGACAATGCACACAAGGCAGGCAAATGGGTTGGCATCTGCGGAGAACTTGCGGCAGATTTAACCCTTACCGAGAAGTTTGTGCAGATAGGAGTGGACGAGCTTTCCGTAGCACCGTCCATGGTATTGAACGTTCGAAAAAAAGTTCGTGAAATGACAGCATGCTGTTAAGACAGCAGGAGGTTTTATTATGCTGGAAATGATAGTTATTTTTGCGTTTATCGCAATTCTGATGGCATGTGTGTTATTGGACATCTCCATTGTCTATGCACTGGCAGTTGGTTATTTTATCTTTTTCTTTTACGGAGTGAAACGTGGATTCGGTGCGAAGCGCGTGTTCTTGATGTCTGTAAATGGAGTAAAGACAGTAAAGAATTTATTGATCACCTTTTTGTTGATCGGTGTTGTAACGGCTCTCTGGCGTGCGGCGGGAACCATTCCGATGATCATTTGTTACGCATCCAAGCTGATCCATCCGTCTGCCTTTATCGTGATCGCATTTATGCTGAATGCTTTGATCTCCTTCTTGACGGGAACTGCATTCGGTACAGCGGCGACCATGGGTGTTATTTGCATGACCATGGCGCTGGCGATGGGAATGGATCCGCTTTATGTGGGCGGTGCGATCTTATCCGGTGTATTCTGGGGCGACCGCTGTTCACCGGTTTCCACCAGTGCACTTCTTGTAAGTGAATTAACAAAAACGGATCTTTATGAAAATATCAAGCGGATGGCAAAGAGCGGACTGATCCCGACTGTGATTGCTTGTGCGATTTATCTGGCACTTGGTCTTGTATCCGGAGGAAGCGGAACCGTCATGGACATGGAGGCGATGTTCTCCAAGGGATTTGAGCTTCATTGGGTGCTTGTCCTGCCGGCGGTGATGATCCTGGTTTTAGCAGCATTCCGTGTGAAGGTAAAACAGACACTTTCCATCAGTGCTGCAATCGCAGCAGTTCTTGCGATCGTGATCCAGAAGATTGAGATTGTAGAATTAGTAAAACTGATGCTGTTTGGTTATCAGACTGAGGTAGAAGAATTAGCAGCAATGATGAACGGCGGAGGCGTTTCTTCCATGGTGAGAACTGCCGTGATCGTAGGTCTTTCTTCTTCATTCTCTGGAATCTTTGAAGGAACCGGTCTTTTGAACAGCATGAAGAAATATGTTGCAAAGATCAGTGAGAAAGTAACTCCGTTTGGAGCTACATTTTTAGTTGCCATTGTGACCGCTATGGTGGCTTGTAATCAGACACTGGCGGCGATCCTTAGTCATCAGCTTTGTCGTGATGTGGAGCCGGATGAGAAAAAGATGGCGATTTATCTGGAGGATACGGTTATTGTTATTGCACCGTTGATCCCATGGTCTATCGCAGGTGCGGTTCCTCTGGCGACGGTTGGAGCTCCGATGGGAAGTATCTTGTTTGCATGTTATCTGTATATTCTTCCATTGTGGCAATTATTTGCACGTAGGAATAAATAAAAAATTGGCCTGTTTGGGAGTGATCCCTTACAGGCCTTTTTTGTTACATATTATAGATCCAGTTTTAAATCGCCTTCTTTGATCCAGCCCGTTTTTCTCAGTACTTCACTAAAAATATAAGTGAGGACAGCCGGAAGTATAAAGCAGAGCAGGAGGATGCCGAGCCACATCATCGTACCGCCGTCCGGCATTGCTGTGATCACACCGATCGGACCAACGAGACCGCAGGTTCCCATACCGGAACCGGCCGGAATATTCTCCAGACGGAAGATACAGGTGGCGAGAGGGCCGGTAATCATAGAAGTAAGGATCGGCGGAATCCAGATCTTCGGATTTTTTACAATATTCGGAACCTGCAGCATAGAAGTTCCGAGACCCTGGGCCAGAAGACCGCCCCAGCTGTTTTCCTTAAAGCTCATGACAGCAAAACCGATCATCTGCGCACAGCATCCTGCAGTTGCAGCACCGCCGGCAATACCGTCCAGAGAAAGCATGATACAGATAGCAGCGCTGCTGATCGGAAGTGTCAGTGCGATACCGATCAGTGCAGAAACAAGAATACCCATAAAGAACGGCTGCATTTCTGTAGCTGTTTTCACTAAAGTACCAAAGAAGTTCATGAACCGGGAAACACCAGGTCCAACAAACTGTGCGACGAGTACACCGGCGATAATCGTAACGCCTGGTGTTACAAGGATATCCACACGGGTTTCCTTGGACACGATCTTTCCAAGCTCGGCAGCAATGATCGTTGCAACGAGGGCACCGACAGGTCCGCCAAGCTCATTTCCTGCGATACCGACAGTGGCAGCAGAGAACAGAACCAGATTTGGAGCTTTAAGTGCATGGGCAATAGAAACACCAAGAGCTGCTCCTGTCGCACCCTTTGCATATCCGGCGATCGTCAAAAATAAAGCGATACCGGTTTTTTCACCCAGTGTCTGAAAAATTGTTCCGATCAAGAGCGATGCAAACAAACCAAAGGCCATCGCTCCGAGTGCGTCAATGAGATAGACTTTCGGTGTAATATGTACTTGTTTTCGTTTCAAAAATTCTTGAAAAGTCTCGTTCGAATTCTTTTTGTTTTTCATAATAGATTCTCCTATGATTCATATTGAAATTGTTAAAGTATTGGCAATACACACAACTACCGTATTCTGCCACAGTTATAGAGAAAATGCAAGTAAAATTGACAAGTTTGATAAACATGTGACAATACATATGACAAGACACATAAAAAGGCTGGAATAATAGGGATTTTCTATAATAGTGGGGGGCTTGACTTTGAGGAAAATTGTGTTAAAGTTAATTTGGACTTGTATTTGTAACGAATGATTTTTTATAGAAAGAAGGAGTCAGACATGACAAAAATTGATATCATCTCCGGTTTCCTCGGTGCCGGAAAGACAACATTTATTAAGAAGCTTTTAAAAGAAGCAATTGCAGGCGAAAAAGTAGTTCTGATCGAGAATGAGTTCGGTGAGATCGGTATCGATGGCGGATTCTTACAGGACGCAGGAATCGAGATCCGTGAGATGAATTCCGGTTGTATTTGCTGCTCCCTTGTTGGTGATTTTGGTAAATCTTTAGAAGAAGTATTGAAGACATATACACCGGATCGTGTGATCATCGAACCGTCCGGCGTGGGCAAGCTTTCTGATGTTATGAAAGCAGTTTGCGATGTTGCAGGAGAAATCGATGTAACGCTGAACGGTTCTATTACAGTCGTAGATGCGCAGAAGTGCAAAATGTACATGAAGAACTTTGGTGAGTTCTTCAACAATCAGATTGAAAACGCAGGTATGATCGTATTAAGCAGAACGGATATCGCTGATGCAGATAAAGTTGCGAAAGCGGTAGAAATGATCCGTGAGAAAAATGAAAAGGCAGTTATTGTTACAACTCCGATCGATCAGCTGACAGGTGCACAGTTATTGGAGATCATCGAGCAGCCGATGGACGATATGGCAGCAGAGCTGATGGAGGAGATGAAACATCATCATCATGAACACCATCATCACCATGACCACGACGAGCACTGCACATGCGGCTGCCATGACCACGATCATGAGCATGAGCATCATCATCACGAGCATCATGAGCATCATGAGCATCATGACCATCATCACCATGATCACGATGAGCACTGCACATGCGGCTGCCACGATCATGAGCATCATCATGAGCACCATCATCACCATGATCATGACGAGCATTGCACATGCGGCTGCGGACATGATCACGGTCACGACCATCACCACCATCATGGTCACGATGCAGATGAAGTGTTCACAAGCTGGGGTCTTGAGACAAGCCGCAAGGTAAATCGTGAGAAACTTGATGAAATCTTACATGATCTTGCTCATACAGAGAAGTATGGTCAGGTTCTTCGTGCAAAGGGTATGCTTCCGGATGCAGAGGGCACATGGCATTATTTTGATCTGGTTCCGGAAGAGATTGAGATTCGTACAGGTACTCCGATCTACACTGGTAAAGTTTGTGTGATCGGTTCTAATCTGAAAGAAGACGAGTTAAAAGAGCTTTTTAAATAATTGATAATCAGGAGATTGTATGAACGATAAGAAAGAAAGAGGAATGCCGGTCTTTTTGATCAACGGATTTCTCGAAGCAGGAAAAACAAAGTTCATTTCTTTTACATTACAGCAGGAGTATTTCAAAGCAGACGAGACAACGGTTCTTCTTCTCTGTGAGGAGGGTGATACGGAGTATGATCCGAAATTGCTGCAGGAGACAAAAACCAAAGTGGTAACTGTGGATGATGTTTCTGAATTGACTCCGGAGTTCTTCCGAAGCATTGAAGCTGCGTACGATCCGTGCCGCGTGTTGATCGAATGGAACGGAATCTGGCCTCAGGATCAGTTGATCCTTCCGGAAGATTGGGAGCTTTTCCAGCAGATCACCATTATCGACGGAGATTCTTTTGAAGTATATTTGAACAATCTGAAGCCACTTCTCAGCCTGATGGTAAAAAATTCTGAGCTGATCATCATGAACCGATGTGATGACGTAGCAGATGAGGATATCGTGAGATATCGTCGTGGACTGAAAGCACTGAGTCCGCAGGCAGAGTTAATCTTTGAAGATGCTGACGGAGAGATCGAACTGGAACTTCTGGAGGAAGATCTTCCGTATGATCTGAAGGCAGAAGTAGTTGAGATCAGTCCGGAGGCATATGGTATCTGGTATCTGGATGCACTTGAAAATGAAGAACGTTATAAGGGAAAAGTTTTTGAGTTTACAGCTATGACTTTGAAAGCTCCGGAATTCCCGAAGAACTATTTTGTTCCGGGCCGTATGGCGATGACATGCTGTGCAGACGATATGACATTCCTTGGATTTGTATGTAAGGCGAGAGAGGCAAGACTTTTAGAGACAGGAAGCTGGGTAAAAGTTCGTGCGAAAATGACTTACGAATATTGGCAGGAATATGAAGGAATCGGTCCGGTGCTTTACGCGGAGAGCGTAGTACCTGCAGAAGAGATTAAAGAAGTAGTACAGTTCTAAATATATTTTATGATTCATAAGAAAAAGCTGACATCACGAGTTGTGAATGTCAGCTTTTTTAATTTCATAAAGACGTTACATTTTCGGAACCGGAGTCGGACGATCCGGATCAAATACAGTGGAGACGTCAAAAAGATCATCCAGATAAGTTTTTTCAGGATTTGTTTCCGGAAGGTCGTAATACATACGATAACCGTCCAGATTTCTGCGGCCCTGGCGCATGAACTTGTCACCGATCTGTACCCAATGAGGACTTCCGTCTACATTACAGAAGTAGCGGAATCCCAGTTTGTAGAGATAGTTGAATTTTTCATTTTCAGTGGTGTAGAGTCTCCAGTCACCAATGTCAGCACCAAATGGATAGAGGATAATATCGGTTTCTCCGATCAGGGATTCTACACGATCCTCCCATTTGTCTGCATCTGTTTTGATAGAGTCCAGATCACGATCGGTCATGTTAATGTGTCCCCAGCTGTGGGAAGCGAGCTCCCAGCCATTGTCACGGAGGCACTGCGCAACTTCACGTGCTGTCTGACAATCCTCTTCGTAATTTGGGTTGGAATCTTTATATTCCGGGTCGGTACGGTATCCAAGAATGCCCTGATATCCGGTAAATGCGATTACTGCACGAGCACCTTTATAGGAGAAGTCAGGATGTTCTGCGATGAAATCTTCCAGAAGCGGGACCAGATCATAGGAGCCGACTGATACAGAACCGTCATCCAGGATCATTTCACAAGTCGGTTTTCCATCTTCACCAACGACCATTCTGGTGGCAAATCCATCCCCTTCCATATATTCATAATAGCAAACATCATCCTGAGACATGACAAATGCTTTTTTGTCCGGAGGCAACAAAATATCGCCGGCAACGAATTTTGTATCGCCGTTCTCGTCAACGGTTTCATATGCCAGATCGTGCATCTTTACAAGGACGTAGCCGCGTTCATACATCTGTTCCAGGATTTTCAAGAACTCACTCCTGGTTGTCATTACCTGATTGTAACCGTCTGACTCGTAGTCTCCGTCGAATGCTTTTGCATTATCCATGATGAGCGTATGGAAAAATACATGAGTCACTTTTGTGGGATCAATGCGTACAAGGGTGGATTTGATCTCTTCGTATTCAGAGATTGCTTCTACGATCCTAGGATCATCAGCATAAGCTACATCAGATTTTAAAAGTTCGATCGCACCATCGTAATCGTAACTATCTGCGAGCGCCTGTGCTTTTGCTAATAAAGGATGATCGTCTGATTCTGCGGCCGGCTCAGTAGCCAGTTGGATTGATTCGGGATCTGATGGTTTTGCTAAGGATTCTTGTGAAGAGATGGCAGAATCTGCAAATTGATCGCCATGCTTTTTCTGTATGAAAAAATAACCCCCGGCTCCGATCGCAGCAACGATCAAAAGGATGATCAAAAGGATGGATATGGTCCGCTGCCTGCGGCGTTGTTTTTGGCTGCGAGAGACATAGGAGTGTCGTCGGATATAATTG
>JAZRLX010000190.1:0-7665 GCA_045647085.1 Pilosibacter sp. | reverse complement strand
AATTTTGAAGGAACAATTCTCTTTACCAGAGATACACATTTTGAAAACTATATGGATACTCAGGAGGGAGCGAATCTTCCGGTTGTGCATTGTATCAAAGGCACAGAAGGTTGGGAGCTCATTCCGCAATTAAAAGAATTTTGCGAGAAAAAAGGATGCAAATGTTATGATAAACCGACATTTGGAAGCACAGCGCTCGCAGAGGATTTAAAGAAAGCATATGATGCAGGTGAGATTGAGTCTGTGGAATTGGTTGGTCTCTGTACGGATATCTGTGTGGTTTCCAACGCGCTGATGATCAAGGCATTTATGCCGGAACTTCCGGTATCTTTAGACTCTGCATGTTGTGCAGGTGTGACTCCGGAGAAACATGAAGCAGCTTTGGAAACGATGAGAAGCTGTCAGATTCTGGTGAAATAGAATATTAGAAAGTAGTTAGGATATGAATGATAAAAGAATCTTGGAGACGGAGCGAATCTATCTGAGAGAAATAAAGGATGACGATTTCGATTCCCTCTGTATGATCATGCAAGATGAAGAAACTATGTACGCCTATGAAGGTGCATTTACAGATGAAGAAGTATATGCTTGGCTGGAACGTCAGAAAAACAGATATGTAAATGATGGTTTTGGACTTTGGGCAGTATGCTTAAAAGAAAATGATGAGATGATCGGACAGTGTGGAATTACCATTCAAGATATTAATGGTATGCAAGGTCCGGAAATTGGATATCTGTTCCGACGCTCCTATTGGCATCAGGGATATGCAGCCGAAGCTGCCATTGGATGCAGAGAGTATGCATTTAAAGAGTTGAAACTTTCGGAAATTTGTTCTATTATAAGGGATACGAATCTTGCGTCACAAAATGTGGCAAAAAGAAATGGAATGATAGTGAAAGACCAGTTTGTGAAGCATTACCGAGGCGTAGATATGCTGCACTATGTATTCAAAATTTCGGCTGATGAGTGGAGTAAACTGGGGACGGAGAAAACGATAGAATGATTTTTGTTTGTACAGACGAGCGTTGCAGTACTGCAGTCGAGAGCGAGGAGACATTTGTAAAGTGCCCTCACTGTGGGAAAACGATGAAAGAAATGAAGGAAGAAGATCTGGACGGTGTTCAGTGGAGCGAACTTGGAATCTTCTGGAGAGATCAGAGAAGTGAGGAAGCGGACCAACGAGCCTTTGAGTGTTTTAAGAATGCAGCCAAAGATGGTGATGCCTGCGGAATCAGTAACCTGGGGCTTTGCTACGAGCATGGATACGGAGTAAAAGTGGATAACAGGCAGGCATACTGGCTCTATAAACAGGCGGTGGAGTACGAATACGTTCCGGCGTACTGTCATTTGGGGGACTGCTATGTATTTGGAAAGGGAACATGCATTGACATGGAGGAGGCGTTCCGCTACTACATGTATGCAGCGGATCATGGATATGTTCCGGCGGAACTTCGAGTAGGACGCGCCTATGAGCTTGGTCAGGGTACAGAGAAAAACGTTGAGGAAGCATTTAAGTGGTATCGTTACGCTGCACTGGCTGAAGAACCTCAGGGATATGTGGAGCTGGGTATGTGTTACCGCTTTGGAAAAGGTGTAGAAGAGAATCCGGAGATTTCTGCCGGATGGTTCAAAAAGGCAGCATTGGCTGGCGTTCCGGATGGAATGCTTCGCTACGGAGTGTGCCTTGCACTCGGTTACGGCGTGGAAAAAGACCTGAAGGCGGCTGCGGATATGTATCAGATGGCCGGAGATCGAGGCGAAGCTCTTGGATATGTAAATCTCAGTACTTATTATATGTCCGGAATTGGTGTGGAGCAGGATGAAGAAAAGGCAGTGGAGCTTGCACGAAAAGGCGCATCCATGGGAAGCTCCGAAGCACATCGTCTGCTTGGTATTTATTATTGGAACGGACAAGGTGTAGAAAAGAACCTCGAAGTTTCTGCAAAGTATTTTATTGATGCAGCTGAAATGGGCAATCCTGCATGCATGGACCATGTGGGATGGCTTTATATGAAAGGCAAAGGTGTTGAGAAGGATTTTGATAAAGCCTTCATGTGGTATCAGAGATCGGCTGCCTGTGGCAGTGATTATGCTTTGATCCAGCTTGGTGAATGTTACTTAAAAGGATACGGTACAGAGCAGGATGTCGAACGTGGTCTTGAACTGGTAAAAGAAGGTGCGGAGGCGGAAAATGATTTCGCAATGTTCCTCTATGGAGAATGTCTGGAGCGCGGAATCGGAATTGAGGAAGATTTTGGACAGGCTCTGGAGCTTTACAAAAAAGCTGCAGAAAAGGGCGGTGAAGAAGGTCTTTACCGTATGGCACTGCTTTACAGTGAAGGCAATGGTGTAGAACAGAATCTGGAGAAAGCAAAAGAATACTGTATGCAGGTTCGCGAGGATCTGACTTACAGTGATACTTGTGTATTTGAAGAGGATTGGAAGCAGGAAGTAGAGAGACTTTTGAGTACATTCCGGCAGACGGAGTAATTGAATAGAATGATCGGTAAATAAAAAATCCTCGCAAAGGAGCAAAACCAATATAGGTTTTCGTTCTTTTGCGAGGATTTTAGTTTATGATTGCTGTTGGCAGAATACAACCACCTGCTCCGGAGTTGTCTGCGCCGGAATGCTGCGAGTGCTCATACCATAAAGGGCCAGAAGCAAATGACCGTTGAGGTTTCCTTTAAATGGCTGGCCGTTTGCCAACGTAACCGGAGTGTTCCATGCTACATTTAGTTTTAAAGAATTGTCCATATTAACAAGTTCGTTTTGGAATATATCCAGAACCGCAGTTGTTCCATGTGGAGTATTTACACCGGCAACAGCAGTATAGCGCGGCGGATAGATCAGAACCATCGGAGCATTCGGATCATAGAAGAATGTTGCACGGTCACCTACTTGAAAAGGATGAAGGTTTAAGACATAAGCATTTGCAGGCAGCTGCACCTGAAATGCTCCGGACGGGTTTTCACCTTCCAGCGTAAAGAGGATGGTGCAGTCATTGACCGGATTGCCTGTTCCGGTAAGATATTCGATATTTGTAATGATTCCTGCAACAGGAGTAAAAGCAGCCATAAGTTACCTCCGAATATGTTTCATGGTATATCAAACAGAATGAATTCTATGAGATTATTCTATTATACACAAAGATTGTAAAATCGGTAGTATGTCCTCAGAGTTTTCTGTTTCTTTTTTTCAAAAATAATGATATACTTAGCATGTTATCGTAATGAAAGACAGAAGGGGATATTAACTATGAGTTTTTATGTACCGGAAGGCTACAAACCGCAGATTGATTTAAAAGAGACACAAGTAGCCATCAAAACAGTAAAAGATTTTTTTCAGAAAGAACTTACAAAACAGTTAAATCTGACACGAGTATCGGCACCTTTATTTGTCACACCGGAATCCGGCTTAAACGATAACCTAAATGGTGTGGAGAGACCGGTCAGTTTCGATATGAAAGAAGGACATCGTCAGGCAGAAATCGTTCATTCCCTTGCAAAATGGAAACGTTTTGCACTGAAACAGTATGGTTTCAAACCGGGCGAAGGATTATATACAGATATGAACGCGATCCGTCGCGATGAGGATACTGATAACATTCATTCGATCTATGTGGACCAGTGGGACTGGGAAAAGGTGATCACGAAGGACGAGAGAACACGTGAGACACTGGAAGCAGTCGTAACAGCAGTATATAAGGCATTAAAGATCACAGAAGATTATCTGGCATACGAGTATGACTATATCGGTCATTATCTTCCGGAGCATATAAAGTTTATTACTGCACAGGAACTAGAGGATCTCTATCCGGAACTGAATGCGAAAGAGAGAGAGTATGCTGCAGCGAAAGCACATGGAGCGGTCTTTATTGAGCAGATCGGTAAGGAATTAAATTCCGGTAAGCCGCACGACGGTCGTGCACCGGACTACGATGACTGGGAGTTAAATGGTGATATTATCGTTTATTATCCGGTTCTGGATATTGCTCTGGAACTTAGTTCCATGGGTATCCGTGTCGATGAAGAAGCACTTGAGAGACAGTTAAAGATTGCCGGCTGTGAAGACAGAAAAGAACTGGCATTCCAGAAAGCACTGCTCGCAGGAGAACTTCCGTACACCATCGGTGGCGGTATCGGACAGTCACGTATCTGTATGTTTTATTTAAGAAAAGCACATATTGGTGAGATTCAGGCATCCATCTGGCCGGATGAGGTGCGTGAACTCGCAGAAAAAGCGGGAATTCCGCTCTTATAAATGCTGTTTAGGGGGTAACAAAAAATGGCAAACGTACGTTTAGAAAAACTTAGAGCACTGATGGAAGCTCACAACATGGACGCATATTATGTACCGTCCTCCGACTTCCATGATTCCGAGTATGTGGAAGATTTCTTCCGCTGCCGTGCATATGTATCCGGTTTTACCGGTTCTGCAGGCACTTTAGTTGTAACAAAGGATTTTGCAGGTGTATGGACAGATGGTCGTTACTTTGTTCAGGCGAAGAAAGAACTGGAAGGTCAGGACGTTGAACTGATGAAGATGGGTGAGGAAGGTGTTCCGACTATTGAGGCATTCCTTGCTGAACAGTTACCGGAAGGCGGCGTATTAGGTATGGACGGCCGCGTGGTAAACACCGGTATTGGCCGTGGATTTGAGAAGATTGTTTCTAAGAAAAATGGTTCTATGGCGATCAAACACGATCTGGTAGGAGAAGTTTGGGACACAAGACCGGAACTGGAAGCTCCGGTTGTATGGGTCCTGAAAGAGGAATTCTCCGGTGAATCTACACAGTCCAAAGTTGCAAGACTGAGAGCAGAGATGGAAGAGAAAGGTGCAGACCTTCACGTGATCTCTACCCTGGATGATATCGCATGGCTGTTAAACATCAGAAAAGAAACAACAGACGGAAACGTACTTCCGACTGCACATGTTTTGGTTGCAAAAGATTCTCTGCGTCTGTTTATCAACAACAGCCGCTGCAGTGACGAGGTAATGGCTTATTTTGCTGAGAACAACATTCAGGTTGAAAAATACGAAGACATTTACGATGCAGTTGCAGCAGTAAAAGAACAGAAGATCCTTTTAGAGCCGGATAAGGTGAACTATGCGCTTTCTTCCAGCATTGACGCAAGCAATGTTGTGATCGAGGCGATGAATCCGACATCTCTGATGAAGGCAGTAAAGAATCCGGTTGAGGTAGAGAATTTAAGAAAATGTCATATCAAAGATGGCGTAGCTCTTACAAAATTCATCTATTGGATCAAGCAGAATGTTGGCAAGATCGAACTTTCTGAAACAGAAGCTGCAGAGAAGTTAGAAGAGTTCCGCAAGGCTCAGGAAGGTTACCTGGGACCAAGCTTCAGCACAATTTCTGCATATGGTCCGAATGCTGCTATGTGTCATTATCATGCAACAAAAGAAAATGAGTCTATGGTAGAAGCAAATGGTTTCTATCTGGTTGACTCCGGCGGACAGTATTATGATGGTACAACAGATGTCACAAGAACCATCGTAGTCGGTCCGGCTACAGAAGAAATGAAGAAACATTTCACATGGGTTCTTATGGGTACCCTTCGTCTTGCAAATGCAAAATTCCTCCACGGCTGTCGTGGTATGAATCTGGATTACCAGGCAAGAGGTGCATTGTGGCAGCAGGGACTTGACTTCAATCATGGCACCGGTCACGGTGTTGGTTTCCTTTCAAGCGTACATGAGCGTCCGAATGGAATCCGTTGGAAAATTGTTCCGGAGCGTATGGACAGCTGTATTTTGGATGAAGGCATGTTCCAGTCTGACGAACCGGGTCTTTACATTGAAGGAAGCCATGGTATCCGTACTGAAAACCTTCTGATCTGTCACAAAGCAGAGAAGAACATGTATGGTCAGTTCATGAATTTTGAAACATTAACGTTTACTCCGATCGATCTGGATGGCGTGGATATTTCTGTTATGGAGCCGTCTGACGTTCGTATGTTAAATGCATACCACAAGGAGTGTTATGAAAAACTTTCTCCGTACATGACAGAGGAAGAAAATGAGTGGTTAAAAGAAGCAACAAGAGCAATCGGAGAGGGATATACATGGACAATTTAAAAGCGTTAAATAAAGAAATCCTTGTTACAATTCCGGTCAACGAGGCGCACAAAAAATATTTGGAGGAGAAGGCTTCTTCCGGTAAATATTCTTGCGTGTTCCGTTATATTCCGGGTAAGGAAGTGACAAAAGAAGATGTGAACCGTGCAAACGTGATCATCGGTAATCTGCCGCCGGCGCTTGTACAGGGGGCTGAAAATCTGGAATGGTACCAGCTCAATTCCGCAGGTGCAGATCAGTATACAAAGCCGGGCATTCTTCCGGAAGGCTGTGTACTGACAAATGCGACAGGTGCCTATGGTCTGGCTGTGTCTGAGCACATGCTCGCACTGACATTTGATCTGATCCGTCGTCTGAACCAGTACCACAGAAATCAGGCAGAGCATCTCTGGCAGTGGAAAGGCAATCCGATGGGAAGCATTATTTCCGTAGAGGGTTCCACTGTGCTTATTATGGGTATGGGAGATATCGGCGGAGATTATGCGAAGAAAGTGAAAGCTCTCGGTGCATATACTATCGGCATCAGAAGAACAAATAAAAATAAACCGGAATATCTGGATGAGCAGTATACTCTGGATGAGATCGATAATCTCCTTCCGAGAGCAGATATCGTTGCGATGGTGCTTCCGGGCGGCGACGCGACTCATCATCTGATGGACGAGAGAAGACTTCGTCTGATGAAGAAAGGCTCTTATCTGATCAATGTTGGCCGTGGCAATGCGATCGATCCGAAAGCATTATTAACTGTGATGCAGGAAGGTCATCTTGGCGGCTGTGGCCTTGACGTAACAGAACCGGAACCGCTTCCGGCTGACGATCCGCTTTGGGATTGCGGCAATGTGGTGATCACTCCACATGTAGCAGGAAACTTCTTCCTCCAGGAAACATTCGAAAGAATTGTTCGTATCGCTGGTACTAACATGGAAGCATGGGCAAATGACGGAGAGTTTACAACGATCGTGGATTTTGCAACAGGTTATAAGAAATAAAATATGATAAAGGCTGCTGTAGCGATGCTATGGCAGCCTTTTCAATTGCAGAGCGCATCTCCTTGTGATAAAATGTATATGTGAAAATTTGCGTCAAAGTGAGGTAATAGATTATGTCATATATTTCATTTGAAGATGTACAAAAAATATATCAGATGGGTGAAGTGACCATTCATGCCGTGGACGGAGTTAACTTTAATATTGAGAAGGGTGAGTTTGCGATCATTGTTGGACCGTCCGGTGCAGGAAAGACAACCGTTTTGAATATGTTGGGAGGAATGGACGCGTGTACCGGAGGAACGATACAGGTAGATGGAGCTTTGGTCAGCAATTACAATTCTAAGCAGCTGACAACATATCGTCGTCATGATATCGGCTTTGTATTCCAGTTTTATAACCTGGTACAGAATCTGACAGCACTTGAAAACGTAGAACTTGCAGCGCAGATCTGTAAGAATCCGCTGGATGCGAAGGAGGTTCTGGAGCATGTAGGACTTGGACACAGACTTGGAAACTTCCCTGCGCAGCTTTCCGGTGGTGAACAGCAGCGTGTGGCGATTGCTCGTGCTTTGGCAAA
>JAZRLX010000189.1:0-12982 GCA_045647085.1 Pilosibacter sp. | reverse complement strand
CGATGGTCTTCTTTCTGCTCGCATAAAAATCAAATACAGTATCCAGATACTTATCACCGGATGTAAACAAGATCTGTGCAAGAAGGCGTTCTTCCAGATCGTATGTTTCCACATGTTCACGGATCGCCTGCACAAGGATCTTGTACATGGACTCGCTGGTTCCATTGTAATGCTCACAGAGATAATCCAGGATCACACTATCACCCTGACCTTCTGCAAACACACGGTAAGCCAGATGAACCAGCAGTTCATCTTCATCAAACAGATTTTCCAGGATCATCTTTGTACAGAGCTTTAAGAGTCTCTTGATACGGATGCGGTCTTCACCGAATTCCTTGATCATATCATAACTCTCTGCGAAATAATTCTGATTGATCAATGTTTCGCAAATATCCACACGTTCATCTCTGGAAAGTTTCTTTTTATTCAGACGAAGAAGGTAATTTCCACTTTCAGCAGCCATTGCCTCGTCTTCTGTATCCACCTGTTCTTTGTAATAAGAAATGATCTTCGTCAGCATCTTCTGCTGGTAAAGAGGTTTCACAGGAAGTTCTTCCAGTGCACGCTCGATCAATCGTGCGTCTGCTTCATCGATCACTTCTTTTTTCATGATCTCTTGACAGGCACGCATTTTCAGCATCGGATGGTCCGGAAGGATCTCAAAACATTTCTTTTCCATCTCCGGCTCGCGAAGGACTGCTTCCTTCGTATGCGGAACCTCCACATAGCGATTTCCATACGCATCCTGGAACATGATCACGCTGTTTTCAAAGAACAGCGGAACGTATGCAGAACCGTCCTGAAGCGGATATGCATCTTCTCCGGCCAAAAGTTCATTGCATACGATCACATA
This sequence comes from Pilosibacter sp., assembly GCA_045647085.1. Lineage (GTDB taxonomy): Bacteria > Bacillota > Clostridia > Lachnospirales > Lachnospiraceae > Pilosibacter. Next base: position 12,129 of record JAZRLX010000189.1, on the reverse strand, counting down.
TTTCATGGCGCGGTCCTCACAGACAATCTTGTTGGACTTCAAGATTGCAGGAAGCACGCCAGCCACCTGATGATCGATCATGTCTTTGTAGATCATGTGTTTATAGATCACAGCCAAACGGCTGTTGATCCTGGACTCAAACAGCTGCTCCATGGCAAACTGCTCCATAAATCGCTCATACGATTTATATAATTTTGTTCCCTGTTCCACAAAAGTCAGGACGTTCTTATAAAGAACAGAACGACTTCTGCGGTCTAAGTGACTGTGCTCATATGAGAAATACAAGAGTACCTGTTTCGGCATCATCTTGTCATATGTTTTTGGAAGGGAGTAAAGGAAGTATTCATAAAGTCTGGTCAGACTGATCTCTTCCTCAATTCCTCTCTCATACCATACAAAACTCTTTTCATTTCTCACATTTCCTTTAATGAGGATGCAGCAGACTGCCGTGAGCATGGCCTTAGTCGGAAAACGCTCATAAAGAGTTGTGAGAATACGGTAATGCAAACGATGGAAAAATTTTGTTCCGGATGCAAGAGACGCGATCATAGCCGCCAGTGTCTCTCCGATCATTCCATTTTTCGCCCCATAATAAAGGGCATGGATCTCAAACGCATCCATGGAACTTAACAGTTCCGGGTGCTTTTCCAGCAATTTGCATGTTTCAATATATAAGAACGGACTGTGACAGCCGTTTTTGTACTGCTGTTTAAAGCTTTCATAGAGCGCCGGTGCATCATCATCCGTCGGCGGATCCAGCTTTAACATTAACATCTGTAAATAGAAACGTCCTTTTTTATCGTCCAGCTTCTTGCGGAACAGACGAAGGACTGCTTCTTTCTTGTCCGGAGACGGGATCGTACGATACTGAAGATACTGATAGAAGCAATATAAAGTTCCCAGTTTTTCTCTCTCGTATACGATCTCATCGCGGCAGTCATCCAGGCATAAGGCTGCCTGATCCACACGTCCGGAATCCAGATAGGTTTCAGCCTGAAGCAAGGACAAAACCAGAGAATTGCCATTGGCACCGCGAATAGCATCTAATTCTTTCTGAAGTTTGTTGAGCGTCTGTGCTTCTTCGTAAGTTTTACTCTCATAATCCTCACGAAGTTTCAAGTAGCGGCTGATGCCTGCCTTGCTGATCTCACGTTCACGTCCGGTAATGTCAACGGTTGTATCTCCCATCGCTTCAATACGGATCAGAGTATCCCCATGAACAGTCAGCAGCTTGATCGCACCAAGGTTCTTTCCTCTGTGCATACGCTCCGGGTGGATCTTAAAGCGCAGATCAAAGCGGTCATCTTCAAAATCTGCCTGTGTAATGACTTTTTTCGGCAGTTCAATGAAATCGCCGTCCGCACGAACCTCAATATAAATATATCCCCAGGTATTTTTCTTTAAAACGACCTTGTCACTGATCACATCGGTCGGATTGTCATAATTCTTTTTCGCTGTGGATAAGAGCAGCCGGATCGGTTCCTTGACTCCAAGAGCAAGAAAAAACTCCTCCAATGCATTCTGACGGTTTCCGTGTCCTTTCAGCCCCTCATATACGGTACGCACATGCATATCCTGCATGAACGGAGCCTCGATAAAGTCGCGATATTCCATCAGACGCAGGGCCAGATCCATGTCCTTCTTTGCAAGTTCAACGAAATCTTCTACCGTATTTAAATTTGCGAGAACACGCAGAGACGCAGTCATTTCCACATGAAAAAGAAAAGGAACTTCCAGTTCCCCACTGTTTGTCACAAGATAAACAGAACCCTTGATGGTGTCACCATGTTCACACCAGGAAGTGTCTACTTCATATGTAATATGATTTCTCAGGCCGCCGAATGCACTGTTTGCGATCTTCACACGCGTATGGCTGGAGTAAGCCAGGCCTTTGATGTATAAATTGTTTTCACTGGAAATCAGCAATTCTCTTTTATATGTTGTATCGCTTACCAAAGTCTCTTCCACAGAAGTCTGGGAAAGATGGATCTTCGGCAGTTCCGCGTCCACGATTCCTCTTGCAAGGCGATTGATTCGCTCTCTCATAGTTCGTCACCCTAACATCTTATCTCTGAATAGTCTTTAACTATCATATCATATCATACTTTTCCTTTGATTACACTAGAAATTTTGTCGATTTTGCGAGAATTTTATTCTGATTTATTCAGAAAAACACTTGAACAGAACGTAAGAACCCTGTAGAATAGAATTGTTAACTTTTTCTTAATTTTAAGAAAATCTATTCAAAGGAGTAACTGATTTATGTTTTCGGATCCGATCACTTTATATAAATTAATGATCTTGTACATGCTGGGCCATGTAAACTTCCCGTTGACCAATGCTCAGCTGACCGATTTCTTCCTGGATCATGAATATACGACTTATTTTACGCTTCAGCAGGCGTTAAATGAACTTTGCGAAGCAGGTTTGGTCAAGATGGAATCCATCCACAACACATCTCGTTATGAGATCACAAAAGAAGGTGACGATACCCTCTCCTTCTTTGGAAAAAATATTTCATCTGCGATCATTGAGGATATCGACACATACTTAAAAGAGAATAAGTTCCGTCTTCGCAGCGAAGTCGGTGTGATCTCCGATTTTTACAAATCTGATACACAGGACTATATTGTACATTGTGAAGTCCGCGAAGGAAAAAACATTCTGATCAATCTCGATGTGTCGGTTCCGGATAAGGATCAGGCTGAGATCATGTGTGGTCATTGGAAAGACCGCAGCCAGGAAATTTATTCTTATGTAATGAGAACGTTGATGAAAGCCCAGTAGTCAGGAGGATTCCTATGAAACAATTCCTTGAAAAGCTTCCATTTTTTAAGAAGAAACAGAAAGGACCTTTTGCCCCTCAGATCAAAAAAGTTAAAAAGCAGGTCAAAGGTCTGAAGATCAAACTGTTCTTGCTCTACACACTTCCGATCTTCATCTTGACATTGGCAAAGGCTGTATATGAAGAATACGGTAAGATCAAAACACGTCAGGCTGCCATGAATGCAGATAATCAACTGAATATCCAGGAAAACAACAACAGCTCCGAACCACAATAGTGGCACGGAGCTGCTTTTTATTACTCTTCAGTTGTTTCTAACACATCATCATTGTCCATCTCGCCGGAAGCGATCTTTTCAATGAGATCCCAGATCTCTTCACGTCCCTGTTTTGTCAGAGCGGAGAACGGAAGGATAATATCGCTCTTTTCCATACCGAGACCGGTACGAAGCATCTTCACGTGCTTCTGGATCTGGCTGCGGTTGATCTTATCCAGCTTCGTCGCAATGATAACCGGACGGAATCCGTTGTATACCATCCAGTCGTACATCATCTTATCATTGGCAGACGGCTCATGACGAATATCGATCAGAAGGAATACACACTTTAACATTGGGGATTTATGAAGATAATTTTCGATCATCTTTCCCCATTTTTCCTTTTCTGTCTGGGACACTTTCGCATAACCGTAACCCGGAAGGTCTACGTAATACAGTTCGTCATTGATATTGTAGAAGTTGATTGTCTGAGTCTTACCCGGCTGTGCAGATGTTCTCGCAAGAGCTTTGCGGTTCATCAGCGCATTGATCAGGGATGATTTGCCCACGTTAGACTTGCCGGCAAATGCGAATTCCGGTTTTGTATTTTCCGGAAGGGTACTGGTAATACCGCAAACGGTTTCCAGTGCTACATTTTTAATGATCATGGTTTGCCTCCAATTCCCGTTATTCCGCAAATGCTTCGCGTACAACGTCATCCATGGTCTTTACAAATACAATTTCCATTCCTTTTGTGATCTCTTTGGAAATCTCTGCCATATCCGCACGGTTCTTTTCCGGAACCAGTACTTTCTTGATATGAGCCATTCTGGCTGCCAGAGTCTTCTCTTTTAAACCACCGATCGGGAGAACACGACCGCGGAGTGTTACCTCTCCTGTCATCGCCACATTAGCACTTACTTTCTTACCGGTCACAGCAGAAAGCATGGCTGTTGCCATCGTGATTCCGGCTGACGGACCATCTTTCGGAACGGCTCCCTCCGGAATATGGAGATGGATATCGTGTTTCTCAAAATACTCTCTCTCAACTGCATACTGCTCGCTGACAGAGCGCACATATGTCAATGCGATCTGGGCAGACTCCTTCATAACATCACCCATCTGGCCGGTCATTAAAAGCTTACCGGTTCCAGGCATCACATTCACTTCAATCTGGAGTGTGTCACCACCAACGCTTGTCCATGCAAGACCGCGTACGATTCCGACTTCATCCTCCTCGTTGGCACTTTCAAAGGTAATCTTCTCTTTTCCAAGATACTTTTCCAGATTTCCCTCTGTTACACGGATCGCTGTCTTCTCTTTTTCCAAGAACTCCCAGGCCGCCTTTCTGCAAAGCTCGCCGACACGGCGCTCCAGGTTTCTGACACCTGCTTCACGTGTGTAGTTGTGAATGATCTTCTCCAATGCGTTATCGCTGACAACCAGCTTGCCATCTGTCAAGCCGTTTCTCTCCAGCTGTTTCGGCAGAAGATACTTTTTCGCAATATGGAACTTTTCATTTTCCGTATAGCTGGATACTTCGATCACTTCCATACGATCTAACAGCGGTCTCGGAATGGTCTGAGTCGTATTTGCTGTCGCAATAAACAATACATTGGAAAGATCCAGCGGGATTTCCACATAGTGGTCGCGGAATTTCACATTCTGCTCACCATCCAGAACCTCAAGGAGTGCAGAAGAAACGTCTCCTTTGTAATCGCTGGACACTTTGTCCACCTCATCCAATAACATCAGCGGGTTGGATGTGCCTGCCTGGCGCATCGCCTCCGCAATACGTCCCGGCATAGAACCCACATATGTTTTTCTGTGACCGCGGATCTCAGCCTCATCGTGAACACCGCCAAGGCTGATTCGCACATATTTTTTATTTAATGCGCGTGCTACGGATCTTGCAATGGAAGTCTTACCTGTTCCAGGGGGTCCAACGAGACAGATGATCGGAGTCTGACCTTTCTTTGTGAGCACTCTCACTGCCAGATACTCTAATACACGTTCTTTGACTTTTTCCAGACCGTAATGATCCTCGTCCAGAACCTCTTTTGCATGTTTAATGTTCTGGTTGTCTTTGGACATTTTCTTCCACGGAAGTTCCATAACGGTTTCAATATAGGAACGCAACACATTGGCCTCCTGGCTTCCGCCCGGCATGACCTTAAAGCGCATGATCTCCTTCTTGATCTTTTCCTTTACTTCCTTGTCCGCATTTAATTTCTCCAGCTGAGCCAGGTATGTATCTGCATCAGAACCGGTATACTCTTCTCCCAGTTCCTCCTGGATCACACGGAGCTCCTCACGGAGTACATAATCACGCTGGTTTTTATCAATGCTTGCTTTCACCTTGCTCTGGTAATCACGCTTGATCTGAATGATCTCGATCTCACGCATCAAATAATAAACCACACGCTCATAGAGATGGCTCACGTATTCACATTCTAACAGCTCCTGTCTGACCGGATAATCCCACGGGAACTGTCCGGCTGTGTGGATCAGAAGCTTTTCCAGGTCCTGGATCACGAGAAGGCTTCCCATGAATTCCTTCACTGTCTTCGGATTTGCGTTGCCAAACTCTTCTAATTTATCCTTTACGACACGGCTCATGGCTTCTTTGACCGTATCATTCAGTAATTCTTCTTTTAAGGGAGATAATTCCACATCTGCTTTCAGATACGGACCATCGTCCTGAAGACCGACCATCTCTGCTCTGTCAAGACCTTCTACCATCACACGGATCAGACCGCCCGGCATTTTTACCAGCTGCTTGATCTTTGCAATGGTACCGATCTGGTACAGATCTTCGATTTTCACTTCTTCCTTTTCCGGATCTCTCTGTGTAACCAGAAATACCTTCTGCTCACCAACCATCGCATGCTCGACAGCACTGACAGACATCTCTCTGCTGATGTCAAAATGCTGGATCATCTCCGGGAGAACCGCAAGGCCACGAAGGGCAATGGCCGGAAGTGTTATCAATTTGTCTTCCATCAAATCTTCTCCTATCGTAAAATGGGCTGCTGTAAAACAAATTCGCTTTGCAGCCGCCCACTTTCTTTCCTTACTCTAAGTTATAGGAAAGCGATTTCACTCTTAAGCGATCTCGCCTTTATTCTCTCTTTTTGCCCTGCTTGCAGGGGTCTTTTTCGGAACTGTCACATCGCGATACACCACATCCGGCTCTGCGGTTCCCTCCACAGCGTCTTTCGTCACTGTGCAGATTCCGATGCTGGAGTCAGACGGGATCTCGTACATCATATCCATCATAACAGCTTCCATAATGGATCTTAAGCCTCTTGCACCGGTCTTTCTCTCAACAGCCATGTGGGCAATCGCTTCCACAGCCTCTTCTGTAAATTCCAGTTTTACATCATCCAGCTCAAAAAGCTTCTGATACTGCTTTGTGATCGCATTCTTCGGCTCTGTTAAAATTCTTACCAGAGCCTCCTCATCCAGCAGATTTAAGGAAACCATAACCGGAACACGACCTACAAACTCCGGGATCAGACCGAACTTTGTAAGGTCCTGAGGCATTACCTGTTTTAACAGTTTGCTGATGTCTGTATTGTTCTTGTCTGCAATGTTCGCACCGAAACCGATGGAGGAAGTTTCCATTCTGGATTCCACGATCTTTTCCAGACCGTCAAATGCGCCGCCGCAGATAAACAGAATGTTTGTTGTGTCGATCTGGATCAGTTCCTGCTGCGGATGTTTTCTTCCGCCCTGCGGAGGAACACTTGCAACAGTACCTTCCAGGATCTTTAAGAGCGCCTGCTGAACACCTTCACCGGATACGTCTCTGGTAATCGAAACGTTTTCGGATTTCTTTGTGATCTTATCGATCTCATCGATGTAGATGATACCATATTCCGCACGGCTTACATCGTTGTCTGCCGCCTGGATCAGTTTCAGAAGGATATTCTCAACGTCCTCACCAACGTAACCTGCTTCAGTCAATGTAGTGGCATCTGCGATCGCAAATGGTACATTTAACAGCTTCGCAAGAGTCTGAGCCAGATAAGTCTTTCCGGAACCGGTCGGACCTAACATCAGGATGTTGCTCTTCTGGAGCTCGATCTCTGTCTCTCTCTTGGAAGTGATTCTCTTATAATGGTTGTAAACAGCCACTGACAGGACCTTCTTCGCTTCATCCTGTCCGATGACATAATCATCCAGAAATGCTTTGATTTCCTTCGGTTTTAATAAATTGATGCCGGAAAAATCCGCAGCCCCTTCCATATCCGGGCCCAGTTCTTCCTCCAGGATTTCACTGCAGAGTTCTACACACTCATCACAGATAAAGACATTCCCTGCACCTGCGATCAGTTTTCTAACCTGATCCTGGCTTTTTCCGCAGAAAGAACATCTGATTTTATCCTCTGGTCTTACTGGCATGCTCACACCTCTCGATTTCTAAACTATAACTACGAATTATTAATGCTTTGTAATTACATGGTCGATAAGACCGTAATTCATCGCCTGCTCAGCGGACATGTAGTTGTCACGCTCAGTATCTCTCTCAATTACTTCGATCGGCTGACCTGTATTGGCAGCCATGATGGAATTGAGTTTGTGTTTTGTCTTTAAGATATGCTCTGCAACGATGTTGATGTCTGTTGCCTGACCCTGAGCACCGCCGGACGGCTGGTGGATCATGATCTCTGCATTCGGGAGCGCATAACGTTTTCCCTTTGCACCACCGGAAAGAAGGAATGCACCCATGCTGGCTGCCATTCCGATACATGTTGTGCAAACATCACATTTGATGTAGTTCATCGTATCGTAAATTGCCATACCGGCTGTCACAGATCCACCCGGGCTGTTGATATAAAGGTGAATGTCCTTGTTCGGATCTTCAGACTCTAAGAAAAGAAGCTGTGCAACAACAAGGCTTGCTGTCACATCATTAACCTCTTCACCAAGGAAAATGATACGATCCTTTAAAAGTCTGGAATAGATATCATAAGTACGTTCGCCTCTGCTGGTGGATTCCAGTACGTAAGGTACTAAGCTCATATAATTTCCTCCTGTTTTCCTAACTTGACAGGGGATTGCTGCAGAATTCCTACAGCAACCCCCCAGTTGATTTTCTCTTTTGTAAATTAAGCAAGGTTTGCTTTTGCTACTAAGAAGCTGATAGCTTCCTGAACAGCAAGGTCAGCCTTCATGAGGTCAAGCTGCTCCGGACCGAACATGCTCTTAACCTGCTCTTTGTCCATCTTAAAGTTCTCAGCAAGCTTCTCGAACTCAGCGTCGATAGCAGCTTCGCCAGCTTCGATGTTCTCAGCTTTCACGATTGCCTCAAGAACGAGTCTTGTCTCGATTCTCTTGATCGCGTTCGGCTTCATCTGCTCAGCGATATCTTCGATCTTCTGACCTGTGATCTCCATGAACTGCTGGAAGGAGATACCCTGGCTCTGAAGTCTGTTTGCATAATCGTTGATCATGTTGTTAACCTGCTCGTTGATCATCATCTCCGGAATTTCCATTGTTGCATTCTCAACAGCTTTGTCAACTACGCGGTTCTCAAGCTCTGTTGCAGCGAATTTCTCTTTCTCTGCTTTGAGTTTAAGAGCGATGTTGTTCTTGTACTCTTCAAGAGTATCGAACTCAGAAACTTCGCTTGCGAAATCATCGTTAAGCTCCGGAAGCTCTCTAACTTTGATCTCTTTAACAACTACTTTAAACATAGCCGGTTTGTTCTGTAAATCTGTTACATGGTACTCAGCCGGGAATGTAACGTTTACTTCGCACTCTTCGCCAATGTTCTTACCGATTAACTGCTCTTCGAATGTATCGATGAATGTGTGGGAACCGATTGTAAGCGGGTAGTCCTCAGCCTGGCCGCCTTCGAATCTCTCACCATCAACATAACCGTCGAAGTCGATTGTTAAGATGTCGCCGTCAGCAACTGCTCTGTCTTCAACTGTGATCATGCGGGAGTTCTTGTTCTGCTCAGCTTTGATCTCATCCATGATGTCATCTTCTGTTACGTCGGAGTTTACTCTCTCAACGTCTAAACCGATGTACTGACCAAGAGTAACTTCCGGCTTAATAGCAACTGTAGCTGTATAGATAAGAGCTTTACCCTCTTCGATCTGCTCTACGTCAACCATCGGACGGGAAACGATCTCAAGACCGCTCTCTGCAGCAGCTGCCGGGTAAGTAGCGTCGATACACTCGTTAACAGCGTCCTCGAAGAATACGCCTACACCGTATGCTTTTTTGATCATAGCGAACGGTACTTTACCTTTTCTGAAGCCCGGGATGTTGAACTGGCCTTTCTTCTTGTTGTAAGCGTTCATGATTGCTTTGTCAAACTGCTCTACCGGTACTTCGATTGTAAGTTTCGCGGTATTCTTTTCTAATTTTTCTACCTGTAAATTCATTTTAAAGGTTCCTCCTTAAATATATCAACGTCCATTCAGTTGGGCGCTACACTTCAAGATAGCATTATATCATACTGGTTTTAGAAATACCAGTACTATTTTACAAAATAACGAAATTTTATCTTGGATTTTCGGTCATTAAATCCTTATTTATCATACTGGATCTTCTTCTTCAGATCGTTCGATGTCTCTTCATCTACGAGGATCTTTACAAGCTCCAGACCAAGATCAATGGAACATCCCATGCCGCGTCCGGTGGAGATCAGACGGTCTGTCTCTACCGCTGCACCGGTAACTTCCGCACCGTCCATCTTCTCTTCCCAGCCAGGGAAGCATGTTACCTTATGTCCTTTCGCAAGACCAAGAACACCCAGAACACTCGGTGCCGCACAGATCGCTGCCAGACGTTTTCCCTCAGCTGCATGTGCTGTTAACATCTTTGCCAGACCTTCATGATTTGTAAGGTTCAAAGTTCCCGGCATTCCGCCCGGTAAAAACAGAACATCTGCATCGTCTGTGATCTCTTCGAATACAGCATCTGCTGTGATCTTAAATCCATGAGCTCCTGTGATGTCTTTTCTTCCCATGATAGAAACAAGCTTTACATCAACACCCGCACGGATCAGCACATCGCAAACTGCCAGACACTCTACTTCTTCCATTCCATCTGCTACAAATGCATATACTTTTGCCATTTTGTTCACCTCACTATGTTTAGTAACCGTTCTTTTCCAGTTCCTTCAGCTCATCCTCTGTATATGGATGGAATACACCGTTCAGATAATATCCTCTGACTGTACCTGCCTCCGGACGAGTTGTTTCACTATGACCTGTATCCATCGGCGACTCTGCCGTCACAACCGGTTCTGTGTTCACGATCGGCTCTGACTTCACAGGCTGCTCATAACGATACTCGTAGGACCGCTCATATGGCTGCTGCCAGTTTACATTTCGTTCCTCATAACTTTCGTATTCCGATTTCCCAAATCCGTTCAGATAGCTTGTATATGGATTTCTCAAAACTGCATAGAGCTCTGCAAGGGTTCCGTCATAATAAGGAAATACCAAATAAGTTCCGACACCGCATGCGAGAGAACCGAGGATCCACCAGCCAAAGAAGGATATCTTCAGTACCCATGTGCGAAGTTTGTGTCCCTGCATCATATCCTTGGACATACGAAGCGCGTCGGAAGTTCTCATATCCGGATTTTCCGCAAGAATATATGGTACCATATGATAACAATATGCTAAGTAAATACCCGGGATCACAAAACAGAATGTGCCAAGCATCACGATCAGGTTGCGCACAAACATGGTCCAGATAATATTCAGGTAATCATGTTTGAAGCCCCAGATCAGACATTCGATACCGGCTGCACGACCTGTCTGTCTGCTTTCCATATAGAAACGATTCTTTCCAATTTCCATAATCGGTGCGATAAATGTACCGACTGCCAATGCAATCGCTGCTCCGATCAAAAGTCCAACCAGCAATACCGTCGTTGAAACAGGATCGATCGAATCCACAAATCCCTCTGCCAACTGCGGAATCTCGCTGATCACAGACCCAAAATCACCTGTCAGGCCTTCCGCCAGATCATATTCCTGCGTAATGTTTGCACCGGCATGCGCACCGTTGCTGCTACTGCTTCCTCCGTTGCTATTGAACAGAGAATTGATCATGCTGACTGCCAGAGCCGGCCAAAAGTATTTCCGTATGTTAGTCCTTGCACGGAATTTCAATTCTGCTCTTGTCCACATATGCATTTCCTCCCATCATTCTTTTGTTGCTTTATCATGATTCGCTGATATGCGTAATGTTCTCTTTTTAGTCTATCATATATTTACGCCGATATTTATTACATTTTTCTTATAATGTGTTATACTGGATGCAGAAAGGAGTAACACACCATGGAAATCGAGCGTAAATTTCTTATCGAAACAGCCCCGGAAGGCTATGAATCTTACCCATTCCACATGATCGAACAGGCTTATCTCTGCACAGAACCTGTCGTTCGGATACGCAGAGAAGATTCTGATTATTATCTTACGTATAAAGGAAAAGGGCTCTTATCAAGAGAAGAAGTTAACCTTCCTCTGACTGCCGAGTCTTACTCCCACCTGCTTGCAAAAGCAGACGGAAATGTCCTTACAAAAAAACGTTATCTGATCCCGGTCGAAAACCGTCCGGATCTTACCATTGAGTTTGATGTTTTTGAAGGCAAATTTGCCGGTCTCATGTTGGCTGAAGTTGAATTTGCTTCCGAAGAAGATGCCATTGCATTTCTTCCGCCGGCCTGGTTCACAAAAGATGTAACCTTATCCGGTGAATATCAGAACAGCCGTCTCTCAAAACTATAATCGATCACATTAAAATTAGCAAAGACCACCGGAAGTAAAACCGCCGGTGGTCTTTTTATATACAGAATGTGGATTACATCATTCCGCCCATTCCGCCGCCTGCCGGCATTGGCGGAACATCTTCTTTGATTGTAGCTACTACAGACTCAGTTGTAAGGAGTGTGGAAGCCACGCTTGTAGCGTTCTGTAATGCGCTTCTTGTAACCTTAGCCGGATCAAGAATACCGGACTCAACCATATCTACATACTCTTCGTTGTAAGCATCGAAGCCCATACCAACCGGAAGTTCTCTTACTTTGTTAACGATAACAGAACCTTCAAGACCT
>JAZRLX010000188.1:0-15474 GCA_045647085.1 Pilosibacter sp. | reverse complement strand
CTTTTCATTCTGCATCCCTACTTTCATCTGTCTGTTCTGTTTTTTCGGAAGGAAGTCCCATCTTATAAGCTTCTTCCAGCGCAACAAGATCCACTTCTCTGTGGTTCTCTTCAATGTGAACGATCTTTCCATCAATGATCTTAAAAATACGATCAGCATACGTCGCAAGATTATTGTCATGGGTTACCATAACCAATGTCTGATTCTGTTCTTTGACAATCTGCTGCATCAAACGAAGAACTTCCATCGTCGTCTTTGAATCCAGGTTTCCCGTCGGCTCATCTGCGAAAATAATCTGGGGATCTGATGCCAATGCTCTTGCAATACCAACCCTCTGCTGCTGGCCTCCTGACATCTGGTTCGGCATATGCTTCATGTGCTTTTCCAGACCCACCAGCTGCAGATACTTCTTAGCCTGTTTTAATCTGGCTGCTTTCGGAATCCCTCGGAACGACAACGGTAAGGCAACATTTTCAAGTGCATTCATTGTCGCAAGCAAGTTATATGACTGAAAGATAAAACCCACACGCGCTCTTCGAAAAGAAACCAGTTGTTTTTCATTCAACTTTTCAATATGTTTTCCTGCAATCACGATCTCGCCTTTGGTCGGATGCTCTAAACCTGCCAACATGTTGAGAAGCGTTGATTTTCCGGAGCCGGAAGGACCTGTGATCGCGCAAAATTCGCCACGATAAATCTCAAAATCTACACCATCCAATGCATGGACTTTCGTATCTCCCATCCGATATATCTTATATAGATCCTTTACTTGAATCACTACTTCGCGCGCTTTGTCTGCTTCCACACTCTCACCTTCTGTCTCATCATATTTTGTCTCTATTATAGAAAATTCACAACGGAATAGAAATATAAAATCTATTAATATTCCTTACGAATTCTTTTCTGTCATCTCCGGCGTTTCAGATGTCACACGACGTTCAAACTCTTTCAGATATTCATCTACCGAAACATACTGTCCGTTGTTTACACGATATGCCGGATTCCACATCCTTACCACTCGGATTGCTGCGTGTTCCTCATCGGATGTCGGACGAAAACTGCTGTCAGCCAGAAAAATATCTCCAACCACCAGATTTTTCCATTTCATATAAATTTCTTGATTTTTCTTCTGTTTTTTATTATGGAATACTTCCATTACGATCAAACGGAAGATCTCATCACTGCAGCACACGATTGTCTTAGGTTTCAGCAAACGGATCTGTGTTTTGATAAACTCAATATAATATTGTCCGTACTGCATACTAATATCATCTGCCGCACCTTTTCCGCCACGTTTATTTACATAAAGCACCGCCAACTGCTTTAACAATTTTAGATTGGAACTTTTTGCTGTATTTTTATAAAACTGTTCATTCACGATTTTCTGCATACCGGCCAGATAATCCAGATACTCCACCTCACCGGTCGGACTCTTTCCGGATGCCACTTGTTTTCTCACATCTGAAATAACAGGCATCGTCTGTCCCTGCTGAATGAACTTACGCATATTCGTCTCTTTTAATATAAACAACGTACCATTATAATCTTCCGGAGATATGATTCCATCGATATGAAAGCTTCTCTGCTCAATCTCGCCATAACACGTCGCACCGTATGGTTCTTCTTCCATCTGCTGCATCATCTGCCATACCAGATACAGTTCTTCCAACGACTCACACTTCGCCGCCTGCCCTTCCAGCACAATCTGCTCCATCGTCTTTCTCATAGGTACCTCCCGGATAAAATGATCCCATTTTAATTAATCATTATCTTTTATATCATAGCACAATTTCCTTTGCTTTTGTAAAAAAGTTGTAGAATTTGCGCTTCATATCGTCTATAATTATCTCAATGTAGAACATCCACATTTCAAAATCAGAAAGGAATCCTACTTATGAGACATTTAATTAGTCCGTTAGATTTTACAGTTGAAGAGATCCAGAAATTATTGGATCTTGCATGTGATATTGAAAAAAATCGTTCCAAATACGCTCATGTTTGTGATGGAAAGAAACTTGCAACGCTCTTTTTTGAGCCGAGTACACGCACACGTTTAAGTTTTGAATCTGCTATGCTTAGCCTTGGCGGCTCTGTCCTTGGTTTTTCCAATGCCAGCTCCAGCTCTGCTGCTAAGGGTGAAAGTGTAGCTGATACGATCCGCATGATCTCTTGTTATTCTGATATCGTAGCGATGCGCCACCCGAAAGAGGGATCTGCATTTGTTGCTGCTGATAAAGCTTCTATTCCGTTCATCAACGCAGGTGACGGCGGCCACCAGCATCCGACACAGACCTTAACAGACCTCCTTACCATTTATTCCTTAAAAGGTAAGCTCGATGGTATGACAATCGGTCTCTGCGGTGACTTGAAATTTGGCCGTACCGTTCATTCTCTGATCCATGCTATGGTTCGTTATCCGGGTGTTAAGTTTGTATTGATCGCTCCTCCGGAGCTTCGTATTCCGGACTATATCCGTGAAGACGTTCTGGAAGCCCATGGTATCGAATACCGCGAAGTAACCAGTCTGGATGATGCAATGGCTGAACTTGACATTCTTTATATGACCAGAGTACAGAGAGAACGTTTCTTAAGCGAGGATGAATACCTTCGCGTAAAAGACTGCTATATCCTTGATAAAGCAAAGATGGCAATGGCCAAAGAGGATATGTATGTACTCCATCCGCTTCCGCGTGTCAATGAGATTTCCACAGAAGTGGATGATGATCCGAGAGCTGCTTATTTCAAACAGGCTCAGTACGGTGTCTATGTTCGTATGGCTCTGATCATGACTTTACTGAAACTGGATGCAGCTGCAGACATTGCACCGGACCATGAAGCTGCAAAGGAACAGACAGCTGCTCTCAGAATGGATCTTCACTGCACAAATCCGCACTGCATTACTTCCATCGAGCAGGAACTTCCGCAGATCTTCTATCTGGCAGATGAAGAAAAGCAGGTTTTCCGCTGCCAGTATTGCGAAGCAAAATATACTGAAAAATAATATCTTGAAAACAGTTCAGGCTCTGTACCACGTGGATACAGAGCCTGATTTCTTTTTTATATTCTTTTTAGAAGATTCTGAGCAAAACGATAAGCCGGGTTATGTCGTGGATGATCATCTATCTAGACCGTCTGTCACCAGACGGCTCAAGCGACCTACCCGGAAGCAGACGGGCCGCCTTATGCTCCCTGTTCGGTCTTGCTTCGAGTGGGGTTTACATGTGCCCTCTCTGTTACCAGCGAGGCGGTAGTCTCTTACACTGCCTTTCCACCCTTACCTGCGAAACGCAGGCGGTTTATTTCTGTTGCACTGTCCCTGGAGTCACCTCCGCCAGACGTTATCTGGCACCCTGCCCTTTGAAGCCCGGACTTTCCTCTCCTGCACCCTTTCGGCCATGCAGCAGCGATCATCTGTCTTACTCAGAACGAAACTCACTATAACACAATTCTTTTTTTCTGTCCAGAGGTGTTTTATACCTTCAGGCAACTTCCACCGATAAATTCACGAAGGATTGAGTTCTTCGGGATCATTTCACTGTCCATTCCGAGGAAATAATCCAGGAATTTCAGAAGTCGCTTCGCCTCATCATACTCTACAGTATCTCTCGGAATTCCGAATAAAAGTGGTTCTGCATACAATTTCAGTACTGCCAGTTCATATACAAGCGCTGAGTTAAACATTACATCTGCAGACTCCTGATATGGGAAAATGTTTCTGTCTTCTCCACGTCTGACAGACTGCCACATCTGAATGGTTTCAAATGCATTAGTCCCTCTGGTTCTGGCATCTCGCACCATGCGACGGATCAAACGACCGTCTGTGGTCGGGATTCGATTATGTTCATCCACATTTAACTGTGTCAGTGCGCTGATATAAATTTTAAACTTACTCTCTTTTGGCAGAGAATAGGAAAGTTCATCGTTCAGGCAATGAATACCCTCAATGATCAGAACATCCTTTTTCCCCATCTGGAGATAGTTTCCTTTATATTCTCGTTTTCCTGTGTGGAAATTGAAACGCGGGATCTCCACTTTTTCTCCGGCCAGCAGTGCATTCATATGCTCATTGAATGTCTCGATATCCACACATCCAAGTGCCTCCATGTCGACATTTCCAAATTCATCCTTCGGATAATCTTCCCGGTTGCGGAAATAGTTATCTACTGCGATTGGATGCGGATTGTATCCGAGAGCCTGAAAATGTGTTGCAAGGCGATGGCTAAATGTTGTTTTACCGGAAGAGGACGGACCTGCGATCATAACAATACGCTTATCCGGATCTTTCGCCGCCATCTCTGCAATATTACCAATATTCTTCTCCTGCAGTGCTTCCTGCATCATGATCAATTCGGAGCCTTTTCCGTCACAGATCAGTTTATTTAATGCTGCAACATTCGGAACTTCTAATTTATCACTCCATCGATAGGAATCTCTGAGAACATGGAACAGTTTCTCGCGGAATGGTTCTACAATCACTTCTTTAGGACTACGTTCTCTCGGAAGAAGCAATAGAAATCCTTTATGATACGGAACCAGATCAAAATACTTCACATATCCTGTATTTTGAACCATGTATCCATAATAATAATCTTCGAACCTTTCGATGCTGTAGATATTTACTCTGGACGCACGTCTGAATTTGAACAATTGTTCTTTATCCAACATTCCATGATTATGGAACAATTCGATCGCATCATCTGTATTGACACTGCGTTTCATGATCGGAATGTTTTGTTCTACGATAGAGATCATTTCTGATTTCACCTTCTGCAATAAATCTGCATCCAGCTCTACATCTCCAACCAGTTCTCCATATATTCCGTTGCCAAGTGCAAAATCAATCTGTACCTTTTTTATTTTTTCTCGCGGAATAATTTCATAAAATGCCTTCATCAAAATGAAGATCGCACTGCGTTCGTATGTTTTCTTTCCGACCGGGTCCTTGAATGTAATAAAAGAAACTTCCGAATCCTCTTTCAGCGTTTTATGAAGTTCCTTTAACTTTCCATTGACACGTACGAGTAAAATATCATCTTCGTACTGCGGCTGAAATTCTTTTGCAATCTCCAGAAAGGCGGTTCCTTCCGGATACGTCCGCATTTCACCATTTATCTTTACTGCCAACATATCCATTCCTCCCATCTTCTAACGCATGATTACATAACCACGGATGGAAACGCGATCGGCATACGAAGAATTTCAATCTCTTCACCGAGGCGTTCTTTCAAATAAGTTTCTACGTGTTCAAGAAATACATGTTCCAGACCATAATGACCGGCATCGATGATCATCAATCCCTGAGCCTCTGCATCGATTCCGTCATGGTGTCCGATATCGCCTGTGACTAACACCTGAGCACCTTTTCCGATCGCAGCTTTGATCGTACTGCCTCCGGCTCCGGGACAAGTTGCTGCAACCTTTACCGGCTCAGTTTCCCAAAGCTCACTTCCATATACGGTTACATACGGAAGATCAAATGTTTCCTTTATCTTCTTTGCCAACGCTCTTCCGTTCATCGGCGCATTTAAAATACCGATCTTTCCGATTCCGTACGCTGTTCCGTTTTCCTCACCCATTTCTTCCAACGGAGCTCCAAACATGATTCCGAGACGCTCTGCAACAATATCTGCCATTCCTCCCGGAACAGAATCATAATTGGTGTGCATTGCAAAATAACAAATGTCAGACTGGATCATTTTTACGATGCGGCGTCCGATAAAATCTTCATCCGTAATATGTTTCATCGCACGGAAGATCAGTGGATGGTGGCTTATGATCATATCAACGCCTTCCTTCACTGCTTCTTCCACTGCTTTATCGTCTACATCTACGGTCAGCAGGATCTTCTTCACTTCTTTATCCTGACGACCGGCTAAAAGTCCCGGATTGTCCCAATCACAGGCCATACGCTGCGGAGCCAGCTCCTCCAGGATTTCCATCAGTTCTTTACATTTCATATTGTACCTCCCGGTTTAAAGAAAGTTTCTCCTCCACTTCCTTCAGGCTTTCTTTCGCTCGTTCGGATTGAACCGCCTGCTTTTCCAGATTTCCTTTCAGGATCAGAAGTTTTGCTTCCTCATCTTTTAAAAAGTCCAAAAATACCGGATTCTTCGTATTTCTCAGATACGTACCGTAGCGATAATGTTTTTCTGCTTCGTGGTCATCAATCTCTCGGCTTGTTTTGTTCTGGCTGTCCGCCTTGCGAACATCCATTACCGTATAAAATTTTCCTTCTTCAAAGATCATCTCTTCTTTAATGATCATAAAGTCATTCTTTTCCAGCCATTCTCTGACTTTATGCAGTTCGGAATGCGGAGACAATACCCACTGTTCTACCGTATCCCATACATGACGGCCTTCTTCCATGATATGTATCACAAGTTCTCCGCCCATTCCTGCAATGATCACAGATTCTGCCTCTCCGGCAGACAATTTCTGTACACCGTCAGAGAGCCTCGTCTCAATTTTCTCTTTCATCCTTGCCGCTGCGATATTTTCCTCTGCCTTGGAGAGAGGACCTTTGCGGACGTCCATCGCATACGCACGTTTTACAATCCCTCTCCTTACTAATTCTACCGGAACATGACCATGGTCAGTGCCCACATCCGCAGCGGACTCTCCAGGTTTTACAAAAGAAACCACCATTTCCAGACGGTTTGATAATTTCATTTTCTCTCGATTCCTTCCTTTGTATACTCTTACAAATCTAAATAATCCTTCAGCTTCCGGCTTCTGCTCGGATGACGAAGTTTTCTCAATGCCTTCGCCTCGATCTGACGGATTCGTTCTCTTGTCACATTGAAGTCTCGTCCAACTTCCTCTAATGTTCGCGGACGACCGTCGTCCAGTCCAAATCTCAGGCGAAGTACTTTCTGCTCTCGTTCTGTCAAAGTTTCAAGCACTTCTGTCAGCTGTTCCCGTAATAGTGTATACGTTGCCGCATCCACGGGAACCATCACCTGATCATCCTGAATAAAGTCTCCCAAATGACTGTCTTCCTCTTCCCCGATCGGTGTTTCCAACGATACCGGATCCATGGATATCTTCATTACTTCTCGAACTCGTTCCACCGGAATTTCCATTGCTGCCGCAACTTCTTCCGGAGATGGCTCTCGCCCTAAGGTCTGTACCAGCTGTCTCTGTGTACGGATCAAACGATTGATCGTCTCTACCATATGAACCGGGATCCGGATCGTACGCGCCTGATCTGCGATCGCACGCGTGATCGCCTGACGGATCCACCATGTCGCATAAGTGCTGAATTTATAGCCCTTTTTGTATTCAAATTTTTCTACCGCTTTGATGAGTCCTAAGTTTCCTTCCTGGATCAGATCCAGAAACTGCATGCCTCTGCCCATATACCGTTTGGCAATACTTACCACCAGGCGCAGATTTGACTCCGCTAACTTTCGCTTTGCCTCTTCATCACCAAGTTCGATCCTTTTCGCCAGTTCAATTTCTTCCTCCGTGGAAAGCAGCGGTACTTTACCGATTTCTTTTAAATACATTCGAATCGGATCATCCAATCCGATTCCATCCGGAACGGATAAGTCAATGTGTTCTACATCCACGTCTTCGCCCGGATCATCTTCCAGGAACAATTCTGAATCAGTATCTTCTTCCATTGACATCCGCATTACATCAATCTTTTTGTTTTCCAGAAAGTCATAGATGTAGTCCAGCTTTTCAGACGAAAGTTCTTCGCCCGCAAACATATCCAGGATTTCTTTCTGATCCAGGACATTCTTTTTCTTTTTGGCAGATGCCAAAAGCCTGTCCAGCTTATCCTCTAATGTAAGTACTTTTTCCTCCATAACTTCCCATCCTTTCAGGCTTCCCTGATCAATCCAGCGATATCTTCAGGTTTGCCAGTTCAGACTGCTGTCTGATGATTTTCTGTAACTGCGCAATATCGGTTGCTCTTCTGCTCTGTACCTCCAGACTGTTCTTTTTGATCTTTTTCACAGTCTCAGAGAATGCCTTCTTTTGTTCTTCATTATTTAAAGACTCAGCAAGGCTCGCATGAAAGAGCGCTGCCACCTCCCTGTATTGTTCCTCACCTTCAATAAAACGATTCAAGATCTGAGCAGGATTAATATTTCCCTTTTTATGCTCTTCGAATACCATTCGGGCCACATCCTGGTAAAGCTCATCGATAAAATCTTCCGGATCAATGATTCCTTCGATCTTATCAAACAATTCCGGTCGTTCGATCAGCCAGGTCAATAATAATCTCTGTGATTTTTTAATACCGTCTTCTTTATCCTTTTTCTGCTTCGCACGCACACTTCCATCAGTTTCTTTCGGTTTTACACCGACTCCGATCTGACCACCAAGGGCTGCCACAAGGCGTTTTAGATCATCTAACGGGATCATGTACTCACGTGCGACTGCCTCTGTATAATTGTCTCGTTCCAGCTTTTCGGAAAACTCCAATAATTTTCTTGCTACTGCATTGTAAAAACCGGTCTTCGACTCCGGATCCTGCATATTATACTCACTGCGGATCACAGCGATCTCAAACATGAAGCTGTTTACTGCACGATCAATTCGTTTCTGGAACTCATCCTGACCAAGATTTTTAATAAACTCGTCCGGGTCCTTATATGGTTTCATGTCCAGAACTTTTACTGACATTCCCACTTCTTTCAGGATCGGGATTGCTCGAAGCGCTGCTCTTACACCTGCTCCGTCACTGTCGTAAGTCAGAACTACCTGATCGGTATATCGTTTTAAAAGGACTGCATGCTGAGCAGTGAATGCAGTTCCTAAGGATGCTACTGCATTGGTAAATCCTGCCTGATGAAGCGCGATCACGTCCATATAACCTTCACAGATCAGCATATATTTTGCCCTCGAAGTACGTGCATAATTCAGTCCGTAAAGATTCCGGCTTTTATCAAATAATTTCGTCTCCGGAGAGTTCAGGTACTTCGGTTCTCCGTCTCCCATCACTCGTCCGCCAAATCCGATCACACGATTGTTCACATCCAGGATCGGAAACATAACACGATTCCAGAACTTATCATGAGCTCCGCGCTCTTCGATAAAGAAAAGTCCGGTCTCTTTTAAAATTGCGTCTGAATATCCCTTCGAACGCATATATTGATACAAGTCATTTGATGTCTTATTGGCAAAACCAAGACCAAATCGCTTGATCGTCTCATCCGTCAACTGACGTCGTTTCAAATAATCATATCCAATTTTTCCGTGCGGCTGCTTCAACTGATAATAAAAATAGTTCGCTGCCAGTCGGTTAATCTCCAGCAATGTATTTTTCAGATCTGCGGCTGCCTTGGCTTCCTTCGTATATTCCACTTCCGGAAGCGTGATGCCAACACGATCTGCCAGCATTTTCACTGCTTCTACAAAGGAATAGTTTTCATATTCCATTACAAACGTGATCACATTTCCGCCGGCTCCACAGCCAAAACAATAATACATCTGTTTTCCCGGAGATACGGAAAAGGACGGAGATTTCTCATTATGGAAAGGGCACAGACCAAAATAATTGGCACCCTTCTTTTTTAAATTTACGTACTGGGAAATCACATCTACAATGTCATTTCTCGTTCGTACCTCTTCGATCACATCATCCGGATAATACATCGATTTCCTCCATCGTTTCTATTGTTTCTTATACCTTCCATGCCTTCGGAACAAAGAGCTCTTCAAACTTATCAATGGCATAGCGGTCGCTCATACCTGCAATGTAATCGCACACCACTCGTTCTTTATCTTCCAGCCAGTTATCCATCATCGTCAGATACTCCTCCGGAAGCTGCTCCACATGATCCAGATAGTATTGATACAGACTTACGATCAGCTGCTGTGCTTTATACTCTTCTTTTTTAGCCGTCGGATTTTTATATACATTGTCAAACATCCATTGGCGAAGGCTCTTCATAACGCCTTCTACATCCGGAGACATATGAATGTCAGGCCTATCCATGCTGTTTAAAATAATATCATGAACCATGATATCCACACGCTCCTTTACAGAGCTTCCCAAAATCTCAGAATACTCTTTCGGAATATCATGCTCTGTAATGATCTTTGCTCGGATCGCATCATCAATATCATGATTAATATAGGCAATTTTATCGGAAAAACGTACGATTTTTCCTTCCAGTGTGGATGGCATCCGGGCAGAACCGTGATTTAAGATTCCATCACGAACCTCTTTGGTAAGATTCAGACCACGGCCCTTTTTCTCTAATACCTCAACCACACGCACACTCTGTCGATAGTGTGCAAATCCTTCTTCGCAGATTTCATTTAATATGTACTCGCCTGCATGACCAAACGGTGTATGACCGAGATCATGTCCAAGGGCGATCGCCTCCGTCAGACTTTCATTCAGTCTTAAAGCTTTTGCGATCGTTCGGGCAATCTGAGAAACTTCTAATGTATGAGTCAGACGAGTCCGGTAGTGATCTCCTTCCGGTGCCAGAAATACCTGCGTTTTATGCTTTAATCTTCGGAATGACTTGCAATGCACAATGCGGTCACGGTCTCTCTGATATGCAGGACGAATGTCGCATGGCTGCTCCCAACGCTCTCTTCCTTCTGTCTCACAGCTCAAAGCAGCGTAAGGACTTAAATTCTCACGCTCCCACTGTTCCATCGTTTCTCTGATACTCAAACAGACCGCCTCCTTTGTGTTTGGCTGCTGCCAATACTCTGGCATTTTACATTCACGATATCCTTATTATATCACAATGGAATCATTTTTAGAACTATTTTCACACATCAAAGTTCGACAAACCCCGGATTTACTTTGGAATACTGTCTGCCACGCATAAAGCTCCGTATCCCACACGAGGATTGGGATATTCTGATTCTCCGAGGAGTGGTCTGGCTCCTTTGCGTAAATATGCTTTCACCTTATCTCCATACAAATAAGGATCATTCCCCTGAACAATCCCCCATTCCATCAATAATGCCGCAGCACCTGCAGCCAGCGGTGCTGCAAATGAAGTACCCGTCACTGCCGCATAACCGCCCCCTCGCTGAGGAGCAATCACATTAACTCCCGGCGCAACGAGATCCGGTTTGGGAATCTGATAATCTCTCGTATTTCCTCTTCCTGAAAAGGAAGCATAGGTCATTGTCGCATCATCATATGCTCCGACTGAAAGCGCTCTTAGGGCTGTGGAAGGTATCGTAAGCGTTGTTTCCGGGATCGGCCGCAAAAATCTGGTCGATCGATTAAGAGCACCTGCTGTTGGCAGCCACAGATCATATTTTCCGATCACAATGTTGCGAGGTCGCAATGTGAATTTCCAAATCCCACTCTCAATGTATCTTTCTTTAGGAAGAAACTCAAAATATACCTCTTGTGCTTCAGAAAATGGACTCGGTTCTCCGTAATATACCAATACTCTGGTTCCTTCCACGCCGACTTCAGATGGACCGACTCTTTGTGAGATTGGCTGTGTCACGCGTCCGGATGGGGTTGTAAGAAAGATTTCAAATTCATCTCCATAATGTTTCCACAGCTGCACGCTAAATCCGGTTTCATAAGGAGCTACCGAGAGTTCAATGATTGAATCATCATTCTCGGATCCGTTTGTGAGATTTTGCAATTTCCCTTCCGTATGTCCTGCTTTATTCCCTTCATTTCCCGACCCAATCACGAAAAAACTGCGGCCAACTTCTGCAAGCTGATCAATGTATCGTTCAAACAAACCGCTCCCGTCATGAGAACCATACGCATTTCCAAAACTCAAATTGACGGTAATTGGTCTCCCCTGTTCCACTGCTTTTTGTATAATAAAATCAAGCCCCCGCATCACCTGTGTCGTCCTGGGAAATCCCTCAGGATCTGCTACCCCCAAACGTACAACAATCAACTCACTCTCATATGCCGCCCCTCGATACTTTCCGTCACTCTCTCGTCCATTTCCGGCAGCAATTCCGGCCACAGCTGTACCATGACCGGTCAAATCAGTTGACGGAACGACCTGACCGACCCTTTCTCTGTTTTCTGCAGTCAGCACATCATCAATCTCTTCTTTGGTAAAAACCCGATCCTGTACCTGATCATACAAAAACAAAATTCTGGAACTTCCATCTTCATTTCGGAAGTCCTCATGAAAAAGATCAATTCCGGAATCCACAATACCGACCAAGACTCCGCGTCCACTCAAATGCAAAGAGCCCACAGACTGTACAGACAAAAAACAAGAGGCTGCTCTTGCTTGATTCAAAGCAAAATACAGCCTCTTTGGTTTTTCTGCATATTCGATTTCTTCTATATTCGTTATAACGTTTTCCACCATCTGCTCCGGAATCTCAAGGATTGCAAAGTTCCCGTGCAATTCCCGCACCATAACCTCTGGAAATCTCCTCCGTAAGACTTCACGCAACTCTCCGCTATATTTGACGATAATCTCCCAGTTTTTCGTTTTCGGATCAAATCCAACATTCAATTCCTCGGTTTGTATCCTATCACGCTCCGGTGTGGAAAGCGCCAAATTTAACAAATTTTCTGCCTTTTGACTTATCATAAAAATCCTTGCTTGATTTTTAATATAGTTATGCAGATATTGCGACGCTCATACGTTTTTCATCAACCAAATACTGCAAATGTCTGCATGATATACATAAAAACAGGGATCGTACACATGCTGATGATCGTAGTCATCGTGATCACAGTACAAGCAAATTCATAGTCACTGTCATACTGTCTCGCCATAATACCCATCTGAGTCATAGCCGGCATAGTCGATAACATAAAGAATACCTGCTTCATCATCGGAGTGATCGGCATCATACGAAGGAATAAGATCGACATGATCGGAACCAGAATAAATCTTGTGGCCAAAGCCGCAAACAGGTCACGGCCAAACGCCATGGAAGACTTATCCATATTGCGAATAACACTTCCGATAAAGAACAATGCAAGCGGAGAAGTCACACCACTGATCATCGTCAACGGTTTCTGAACAAAGTCCGGAAGTTCAATTCCGATCAGAACCACGACAATACCACAGATCATACCCATGATCGGAGGGTTGATCAGCTTCTTTAAGTTCTCAAAAAACTGAGATTTTCCGTCTGTGTTCTGAACTTTTCCTCGCTGTAACAGCCAGATACCGATGGTCCAGAATGTCACTGTATTGGCTATGTAAAAGATTACACCAATCGTAGAAACATTTTCGCCCCAAAGAGCCTGAATAACCGGAAATCCAATGAACACTACATTAGGAAACGCTGACGCAGCAATAAAGGTACTGGTTCGTTTTTCACTTACCCGGAACACCTTACTTGCAAGAGCACCAACCAGAATGCTCATCAATGTCACACCAAACGTTACAGGAAGTTTGGTTACCAGATCAAACAGGTTCTCTCTGGTTCCCACATCCTTGTAAATATTGTAGAACATATAAAATGGGATCGTTGCCTGGATGGTAAACTTGGAAAGGAAGTCCATTCCTGCTTTTCCAAACCATGGCTTACCGGTAAAATAATATCCCAGGCCAATGATCGTCATTAATGCAAAAACACTTTTTATCGACTGTAATACCATAAAACTACCTCCGTATCTACCAGTCTTACTCTGTTTCTTCTTATTTTAAGAAACCATTTACAATCTGCTCTTCTGCTTCCTGCTCTGTCAGGCCAAGTGTCATCAGTTTGATGATCTGTTCGCCTGCGATCTTTCCGATCGCTGCCTCATGAATGAGTGCTGCATCCGGATGGTTTGCAGTAATCTCCGGAAGAGAACTGATCTTCGCGTGATCCATGATGATCGCATCACACTCTGTATGACCGCTGCAAGCCGCGTTTCCGATTAAATTAGAATAGAACATCTGCTTAGAATGATCACGTGCAACAGAACGGGAACTGATCTTCGCACTGGAATTTGCCCCATCCATAGAAACATCAAAACGGCTGTCTGCATACTGAGTTCCATGAGTCATCAGACGTTCCTGAACAACCAGCTTTGCACCTTCTTTTAAATGCGCGATTGTCTCACGCTTTGTAGAGTCAATGCCTTTAATCTGAACGGACTCCATCTCCATGAGTCCGCCCTCTTCAATGGTGATCTCGGTACGCGGATTCATAATATTTTCGCCTGTGCCTTCACCCTGGCCATAATGTTTCTCTACGTATTTTAATTTCGCGTTCTTTCCAATAAAAAAGCGGTGAATACCATCATGACGAGACTCCTTCGCGCCTCCGTTGTGAATGCCACAGCCGGCAACGATCGTCACGTCAGAATCTTCCCCAATATAGAAATCATTGCAAACCGCCTCATTGATACCGGACATACTCAAAATAACCGGAATGTGCACGCTCTCACGTTTTGTGCCCGGTTTAATATGCACGTCAATACCGGTTCCGTCTTCACGCGGAATAATATCGATATTCTCTGTTGTGCCGCGTCCCATAGAAAGACCATTGGCGCGGATGTTATAAGCTCCTTGCGGAATCTCATGAAGTCCCGCAACTTTTTCCAATAAATCACGAAGAATCGGATCCATCCTTACGCCTCCCTTCTAAATGCCGGACATCCGCTCATAGCGGAAGCCGTTCCTAAAATTTCCGGAAGAATTTCATCCTTCGGTCCGTGTTTTAAAATAGAACCTTCAGAAATCACTACGATTTCATCCGCAATATTTAAAATTCTCTCCTGATGAGAAATGATCACGATAGAACCGTGTGTATTCTCTCTCATATTCTCAAACACCTCGATGAGGTTATTGAAACTCCAAAGGTCAATACCTGCTTCCGGCTCATCAAACACAGATAGTTTTGTACCGCGTGCTAACACGGAAGCGATCTCAATTCTCTTTAACTCACCACCGGATAAGCTGCCATTGATCTCTCGGTTAATATAATCCTTTGCACAGAGACCAACTTCTGCCAGATACTTACATGCATCCGCAGCAGAAAGATCCTTTTTAGCTGCAAGGCGGATCAGATCCAGAACCTTTACACCTTTAAAACGCACCGGCTGCTGAAATGCAAAACTGATGCCGAGATTTGCACGTTCTGTAATAGATTTCTCAGTGATATCTTCTCCATCCAGCAAAATAGAACCGGAGCTCGGAGTCTCGATACCCATGATCATCTTCGCCAGCGTTGATTTACCGCCGCCGTTCGGGCCTGTAATAACTACAAATTTATTTTCTCCAACCGTAAGGCTGATATCTTTTAAGATTTCTTTTTTTCCCGGTCCCGCATCGACACCAAAGGAAAGATTTCTTAACTCTAACATGGTTCCTCCTAAAGCGTAATTTACATACTTTGCTATTATATACCATTTTATAAATAAATACTATCCTGGTTTGAATTTTTCTTGGTAAAATTTGTCTTTCAGAATTTCTCATTAGAAAACAAAAAAGAGCAAGTCTTACGACTTGCTCTCTTCGTGCGGAAGATGGGACTTGAACCCACACGAGAATACACCCACAAGATCCTTAGTCTTGCTCGTCTGCCAATTCCGACACTTCCGCTTACCGT
>JAZRLX010000187.1:0-4148 GCA_045647085.1 Pilosibacter sp. | reverse complement strand
GTTCAGAACTGTCATCGCACAATCCATCATAGCGTTGATATCTTCTAACGGGTTCTTTTCGAAGATCGCGAAGTTTGCTTTTTTACCTACTGTGATGGAACCGTGTGCATCCTGTACAGAAAGTAATTCAGCAGCGTTGATAGTACCACATTTGATCGCTTCCATCGGAGTCATTCCGTTTTCAACCATTAAAACAGCCTCAAAAGCAGTCTTGTCATATTTATTGAACGGAGTACCTGCGTCAGTACCGAGAGCGATCTTCACGCCCGCTTTGTGAGCGCGGCGGAATGTATCTGCATGTGCTTCGATTGTGTTTTCAACTTTGCGAACCATGTAATCCGGGATACCTGCGTCTGTACCGTAATATTTGATCCAGTACGGAGCAGCCAGTGTCGGAACGAAGAATACGTTGTGCTCTTTCATCCAGTCGAAGCACCAGTCATCCATGAAGAAACCATGCTCGATGGAGTCAACGCCTGCGCGGAGTGCATTTTTAATACCTTCCATACCCTGTGCATGAGTGAATGTCTTCGCACCGCATTTATGTGCTTCTTCGATCGCTGCACGGAGTTCGGACTCTGTTAACTGCGGGGAACCCGGCTCAACGCCTTTTGTCATAACGCCGCCTGTTGCCATAACTTTGATCCAGTTAGCGCCGGCTTTTAAGTTTTCACGAGCTGCTTTTCTGCAGTCTGCTTCGCCGTCTGCTTCGCGGCCCTCAGCGTGACCGTGTCCGCCTGTCATACAGATGCATCTGCAAGCAGTCTGCATTTCCGGAGCGAGGATATCGCCTTTTAACTGTGCGTTGTGGAGGTCAACATCGATAAAATTCGGAGCGCCTGCGTCACGGATATAAGTAACACCGGAGTTGATCAGTGTTTTCAGATTCTTTAATGCGCGAACTGTGATAGCAGCATCGGATAATTTTTCACGTACGCCGGTTCCTGCATCAGAGCACATATGGATATGACAGTTGAAAAGACCCGGTAACATAGTCTTTCCGGCCAGATCGATCACAGTTGCATCAGCCGGAGCAGCGAGATCAGTACCGATTTCTTTGATAATACCGTTTTCTACAAGAACAGAAGCATCTGCGATTACAGTTTCGTTCAGAACGTCAATAAGATTTGCATTTTTAAATAAAGTAGCCATAGATAAATCTCCTTTTATAATCTTCCTACTATTATAACATTTCTAGGGAAAACAGCAAGCTTTAATGCGAGAAAATGATAAAGCAATAAAACATTGCGGCTGATACAAAAATGTGTATAATAATAGTAGGAAAATTTTTAGGTGGGGGATATAAACATGGATATGATTCAGATCAAACACGAGATCGAAGCGTTGGCAGATGCTCATAGAGAAGAATTTGAAGCAGTAAGCGCATTTATCTTTGAACATCCGGAGCTGGGATGCGAGGAGAAAATGGGACAGGATGCACTGTGCACGCTGCTTGAAAAGCATGGTTTCCAGGTGCAGAGAGGTTACGGTTCCCTTGATACTGCCTTTGTTGCGGAGTATAACAGTGGAAAACCGGGTATGACATTTGCATTTATGTGTGAGTACGATGCGCTTCCGGAAATCGGACATGCTTGCGGACACAACTTGATCGGTACCAGCGGTGCAGGAGCCGGTGTTGTGCTGAAGAAGATCATGGAGAAATACGAGAACGGTGGAACACTGAAAATCATGGGATGTCCGGCTGAGGAAATCCTTGTGGGCAAGGTGACAATGTTAAAGGAAGGCGCCTTTGACGGAATTGACATGGCGATCGTGATGCACCCGAGTGATGAGTCTATGGCTGATGACATCGCGTTTGCAGCAGTAAATAAGATTTATCGTTTCAAAGGAAAGCCGGCCCATACAGCCGCTTGTCCGTGGATGGGTGCAAGTGCAGGTTCTGCGGTTCAGATCATGATGCATGCAGTGGATGCGATGCGCGTGCATTTTAAAGATTATTCCCGTGTACATGGAATCGTCCTGGACGGAGGTATGGCAGTAAATATCATCCCGGAACATGCGTCCTGTAAGTTTAATATGCGTGCATTAGATGCAGATTATCTGGAGAATGAGATCATTGCTGTGGTTGACCGCTGTGCCAAAGGTGCAGCAATGTGTGCAGGCGTAGAGTTAGAGATCGAGCAGGAAGGCAATCTCATCAAAGATGTAAGAAATGATCGCAGACTGGTTGCATCTGTGGCTGCGAACATGGACTTTATCGGTGAACATCATATACCGAGAACACTCAATCAGGGTATCGGTTCCACAGACGTAGGAAACGTAACTCATGCACTTCCGGCAGCACAGTTCTATATTGGTCTTGGCGCTGGTGTCGGTACACACACAGCTGCATTTGCTGACGTGGCAGGCGGTCCGGAAGGAAAGCGTGCACTGAACGCAGCGGTTAAAGTACTGGCAATGACCGGTCTTGATATGCTGACAGCAGAATAGAAAACAGGAAATAGAAAGGGGTATCACAATCATTGCGATACCCCTTAATTATACCATTATTTATCTTCCAACAAATTCTTATCGATCTTTCCGGATACGATGGTCTGATCCAGCCAGAGATTGAGGGAGTCAATGACTAACGCCATCTTTCCCAACTCCTCTTTGATCTTGAGGAAGTCCGGGAGCTCGTCCGGAGAGAGTTCTCCGTCTACGGTGATCTCGATCAGGCGCTCTTTCTCCCGAGTCAGTTTGTTGAGCGTAGCAAGCATCTCCAATGTGATCTGGGAAAGCTCTTTTGCCTGGATTTCCGGAACGTACTCGATGCCGATCGGACACTCATGGGAACAGAAATAATTACAAAGAGCCGGATTTTTGTAGCAGTCCGCCATGGCAAGGACCTCTTCCGGATGCGGCAGAGTCTTTTCATTCTCTATTTTTTCGATGCGGTCAGAAGAAATAAATCCCAGTTTCTCAGCAGCGGCCTCTCGGGAATAATTCATGTCTTCACGACTGATCTGATAAATATTTTTATTCTCTTTGGTTGATTTTCTACCCATAGTGTTATCTCCTTCGTCACATGTAAGCACATACGATATAAATATTATATCTGATATGGAAGAGAAAGAAAAGGAAATCTGCAAAAAAGCGAAATAGACCGGTCTATTTCTGTATGATTACGGTTTATTCGAAATAGGGTTTTCAATATAATGTAATTAATAAAGCATGAAGGAATGAAAGAAAGGAGAACGACGATGCCGGTGGAACAGCGGATCAGACTGTGTCTGTTATTAGAAAAAATGTATGTGAGAAAAGAATACAGCGAAAAGCTGGGACTTGAAGATAAAACAAAATTCCATGGAGAACAGCTTCATGGAGAGGAGGGAAAATCAGTATGTTATCATTGATCTTTTGGATTTTGATGTTCATGACATTTGGAAAAATTCTTAAATTTGCTATTCGAGCAGCTTGGGGAATTTCGAAAATTTTAGTTTCATTGGTATTTTTACCACTGTTTTTAGTAATGCTCGTATTCCAGGGCTTATTCTTCCTGGCGCTGCCGATCTTGTTGATCGTGGGTATCATTTCACTGATCGCATTGCATGACTAGATGACAGGGATTTATATAAAGAAGAAAGAGGTAATGAGTATGTATCAGATTAGAAATTTTTTAGAAAATGATGATGTGAAGGTGATTGACAGCAAAGGCGCGTTTTCTGTAGTTGAATATCAGAAAGATCTGAGTGTAATGCCGGAGACTGCTATGATGGCATATTATGCGAGCCAGATGAATGTGCGCAAGCGTCAGGTGGTTTGTGATATTGCAAAGTCTAACGTGACCGTCCAGGCGGGGGCGATGCAGTGGATGGTTGGTGATGTGAGAGCAACTACCGGATTGAAAGGCGTTGGTGATCTGTTTGGAAAAGCCATGCGCGGATCTGTGACTGGTGAGTCTGCCATCAAACCGGAATACACAGGAAACGGTACTCTGGTTCTGGAACCGACCTACAAACACATTTTGCTGGTGGACTTAAAGGATTGGAATGGTTCTATCGTTTTGGATGACGGATTATTCCTGGCGTGTGAATCCACATTAAAACATAAAGCAGTGATGAGATCCAACGTTTCCTCTGCAGTTCTTGGCAACGAAGGTCTCTTCAACCTTGGTATCCAGGGACAGGGCGTTGTTTGCTTAGAAT
>JAZRLX010000186.1:0-2819 GCA_045647085.1 Pilosibacter sp. | reverse complement strand
CACATGCAGCAACAAGAGACATCGCATTCACTGCATCATCCGGAAGTTTTTTGTAGCTAATGATCTGAATTCCTTCTGCCATGGTCGCATTCATTCTGCGAAGCATCTCTACGGAAGAATCTGTAGACAGAACTTCAATATCCAGATACTCTCCGCTTCCAGTCAGACCAACACCAAGCGGTGCTGCGAAGGACATGATCTGATGAGGAGAGAATCCTTCGGAATAACGGATGTTGACATCTGCTCTTCTCATAACTTTCTGGAAGTAACGCATAACGTCCAGATGTCCGATAAATCTCATATTTCCCTGTTTGGAGAACTTAATTCTAATTTTCAAAGCAGACACCTCCTCCAAAATTCTTTGCGCCACAACCGGAACACTGCATACGACAGTTCGGAGTTACTTTCGCATTCATGGCATTGTTCCACTCACGTTTTAAGAACTCTTTTGTCACACCTACATCGATGAAATCCCACGGGAATAATTCATCTAAACTTCTCTCGCGTGTGGTATAGAAATCAATATCAACACCACAAGTATCAAATGCCTGCATCCAGACATCATTCTTGAATGACTCAGACCAGGAATCGTAGAGAGCACCATTCTTATATGCTTCTTCGATAACTGCTGCAACCTTACGGTCACCGCGTGCTAAAACACCCTCAAGAACTGTTACATCAGCTTCATGCCAGTTGTATTTCAGACACTTATGGTTCTTCATCTCTTTCATCTTGCGGTTTACAATGCGGGCTTTCTCAAGGAACTCTTCCTTTGTGCACATCTGTGCCCACTGGAACGGAGTAAATGGCTTCGGAACGAAGAAGGACGTACTTGCAACAACCTGTACCTTACCCTGTCTCTTCTCCTTCGGTACTTCATCGAAGAATACTTCTGTGATCTTCTCAGAAAGAAGTGCGATACCCTCACAGTCTTCCACTGTCTCTGTCGGCTGACCGAGCATGAAGTAGAGTTTTACACGATTCCAGCCGCCACGGAATGCTTCCGCTGCACCGTTTAAGATATCTTCTTCAGTTAGACCCTTGTTAATAACATCGCGCATTCTCTGTGTTCCGCCCTCCGGAGCGAATGTAAGACTGCTCTTCTTAACATCCTGTACTTTGCTCATAACGTCGAGGGAGAACGCATCAATACGAAGAGACGGAAGGGAAACATTGACACCTTTACCGTGGAATTCATCCACAAGATAAGTTACCATCTCTTCAATATCCGTATAGTCACTGGAACTTAAGGAGCTTAAAGAAATCTCCTCGTGTCCGGTACTCTTTAACATCTTATATGCCAGCTCTTTCAGATACTCTACATTCTTCTCACGAAGCGGTTTGTAGATCTGACCTGCCTGGCAGAAACGACAGCCACGGATACAGCCACGCATGATTTCCAGAACAACACGGTCCTGAGTTACTTTAATAAACGGAACAAGCGGTTTCTCCGGGTATACTTCATTTGTAAAGTCCATAACAAGAACTTTTTCAACCTTTTCCGGAGCTTCCGGACAGTTCGGAAGAAAACTCTTTAATGTACCATCTTCATTGTATTCTACATCATAAAGAGACGGAACATAGATTCCCTTGATCTTTGCAGCAGCTTTTAAGAACTGCTCTCTGGAATCGCCACGTTTTCTGGACTCCTTATATGTCTCGATGAGCTGTGCATATACCACTTCGCCTTCACCAATGTAGAACATATCAAAGAACTCTGCGATCGGTTCCGGGTTGTAAGCACACGGACCGCCACCGATCACGATCGGATGATCCCATGTACGCTCATCTGCATGAAGCGGAATCTGAGACAGGTCTAAAATCTGTAAGATATTGGTATAAGACATCTCATACTGAAGTGTAATACCAAGGAAATCAAAATCTTTAACCGGATCCTGGGATTCCAATGCAAAGAGCGGGATCTGCTCTTCGCGCATGATCTTATCTAAATCAGTCCACGGAGAATATACTCGCTCACAGTAAGTATCTTCTCTGCGATTGAACATATCATAAAGGATCTGAATACCCAGATGGGACATACCGATATCATAAACATCCGGGAAACACATAGCGAAACGGACATCGACTTTACTCGGGTCCTTTACAACCATGTTAATCTCGCCGCCGATGTATCTGGCCGGCTGTGAAACCGACAGAAGAACTTCATCACTTAATGCTAATTTTCTCATAGTTTATCCTTTTCTTTTCGATTATTTCTTTGAAAATG
This sequence comes from Pilosibacter sp., assembly GCA_045647085.1. GTDB lineage: Bacteria > Bacillota > Clostridia > Lachnospirales > Lachnospiraceae > Pilosibacter. The sequence goes on along the minus strand of JAZRLX010000186.1, from coordinate 592 downwards.
ATGCTTCGTTTTACAAGAAACTTCTTATAATTATAAGCGATTTTCAATTCTGTGACAAGGGCAAAAGCAAATAATATGACAAATAGAATAGCCCAGGCATATACCTGAGCTATTCCTTGGGTTGGTGAAAATTTTTATCAACAGGTCGCACGACCGTTGGATCAAATTAATTTCTGCATGCTTCAAGAATTCGAACAACTTCTACGGTTGTTTCTAGATTTTTGTAACATGTATCGTAATCATTTGCTTTAAATAGTCTGGTAAGTTCCTGAATTTCATAGAACCACTGATTTTCAGGAAGTTTTACCATTGCTGACTGAGCAATTTTACTGATCAGATGTACTTCTTGCTCGTTATTGCTTCCAGGCAGGATATTCATATAACCTTTATCACCCATCAATTGGACATGATTCTCACACCATGTATCTTTAGCGCCGGTACATTGACAAATCACATCTCCGTATTTCATGATTAAAATACCATGCGTGTCTACTCCATTTTCATATCTTCCTGCAAAGTATTTCACATGATCCGGTTTTCCGAGCAATCCTACAACAAAATGCAGATTATAAACATTAATATCCATCAAACT
>JAZRLX010000185.1:0-20883 GCA_045647085.1 Pilosibacter sp. | reverse complement strand
CTCTGTGATTTCCACGAATATACCACTGCCAAGCAGACACAGTCGATCATCCGTCAGACCGGAAAAGAAGGGATGCTGTCTGAGCTTTATGGTGTAACCGGATGGGACTATGACTTCCGAGGCTATAAGCTTCAGGGGGACTGGCAGGCAGCACTGGGCGTGACGGTTCGAGTTCCACATCTGGCCTGGATGACTATGAAGGGCGAAGCAAAACGTGATTATCCGGCATCGATCAGTTATCAGTCTCCTTGGTGGGATCAGTTTTCTATGATCGAGAATCATTTTGCCCGTTTAAACACGGCTCTGACTCGAGGTAAAGCTCATGTACGTGTTGCAGTTGTTCATCCGATCGAAAGTTATTGGCTCCATTACGGTCCGGCAGACAAGACATCTGCTCTTCGCTCTCAGATGGAACAGCAATTTGAACAACTTGCAGAAACACTTCTCTTCGGTGGAATCGATTTTGATTATTTATGCGAAGCCGAACTTCCGGAGCTCTGTCCGACAGGCGGAAATCCTCTAAAAGTCGGACTGATGGAATATGACGCAGTCATCGTTCCGACTCTTACTACCATTCGTTCAACAACACTGGAGAGACTGAATACTTTCCGAAAGGACGGCGGAACCTTAGTATTCATCGGCTCATGTCCGCAGTATGTCAATGCAGTACGTTCTGATGACGCAAAATCACTGTACAACTCTTCGATCCACGCGGAATCTGCTCCATCTGCAATCCTTGATGCATTAGAGACATTCCGCTTCTTGGATATCCGAAGAAAAGACGGACAACGAGAAGACCGTGTTCTTCATCAAATTAGAAAAGATGGGGAACATTTCTGGTTATTCCTCTGCAATGGTAAAAATCCTGCTTGTCCTGACGTGGATGATTATGGCTCCCTCCGTTTTACAATCAAGGGTTATTATAAACTGACTTGTTATAATACACTTACCGGAGATATTCATGATATCCCTTGTGAGTATCGAAACGGAAATACGATTCTCGAACGCGACTGGTTCATGCACGAAAGCTTGTTGCTTCGATTAACACCTATTTCGCATCATGAGGCTGCTCTTAATAGAAATCCTTCTTGTGAAACTATATCTTGTCATAAGAACGATATCTCAAACCAGTTCCATGCATTACCTGATTTGATGTTTGGTCCTGTTGCTGTTACATTGGAAGAGCCCAATATGATGCTGTTAGATATGGCAGAGTATTCCTTCCATGATAGTGCCTTTTATTCTGAGGAGGAGTTACTGCGTATCGACAATATCGTACGCAGACAGCTGGATATTCCGGTCAGACGTAAGGAAGTTGTTCAACCTTATCTCATCGAACCGGAAGCAGCAACAGAAAATCTAACTCTTCGATTCCGTATCCAGTCCGAATGTGAGTTAAATGGATGTCTTCTGGCTCTTGAAGATGCAGATTCCACAACAATCGTTTTAAATGAGCAACCGGTAACTGCAAAGACCAATGGCTGGTATGTGGACAAGGCCATCCGGACAATTCCATTACCGAATCTTGTTCACGGAGAAAATATTCTTCTGATCACAGTTCCGATCGGCAGACGAACCAATCTGGAGTATATGTACCTGCTCGGTAACTTTGGCGTCCGGATCACAGGAACAAAAAAGATCTTGATTAATCCGATTCATAAACTTGGATTTAGTGATATCGTTTCTCAAGGACTTCCTTTCTACACCGGAAACTTGCTTTATCATTTTAAAATTCAGACTGAAGGCGATTTCGATCTTCGCATTCCACGTTATCGAGGCGGTCTAACCAAGGTATTCCTCGATGGTCAGGAGATCGGGAACTTGGCATTTTCACCATATCGCATGCACGTTACATGTGAACCCGGCGTTCATGATTTGACCATTCGACTTTATGGAACCAGACAAAATGGGTTTGCCCAACTCCATCATACTCCGGGCGTTTATTTCTATCAGAGTCCGAACTCTTGGCGCAGCGCCGGTGATCTATGGTGTTATGAATATCAGTTTAAACCGGCCGGTATCTTAACTTCACCAGAACTCTACGGTGCAAAATATATCCTCGAAGATTCCGGAACTCGTCTATCCGTCGATTATCAGGAACACATGACCGATCGAAGCTGATTTATAACAGAAAACCGTAGTATCATGAATATAACTCATGATACTACGGTACTTTTTTGCCTTATTATATTTTTTCAGTGATTTCACCTTGATTTTTGTAAATGGAATCTGATGATACACAGCATCGTACGCTGGAAAGCGGATATACGTTACTGTTTCTACCGATCACAGTTCCCGGATTTAATACAGAACCACATCCAATCTCTGCATGGTCTCCTAACATAGCTCCTACTTTCATTCGTCCGGTTTCTAAATCACCATCTTCCGTATGGATCTTCACCAATCCCTTATCTGCTCTCACATTAGAAGTAATGGAACCGGCCCCCATATGAGCTTTATAGCCGAGAATGGAGTCACCGACATAATTGTAATGAGGAACTTCTACACCATCAAATAGAATTACATTTTTCAGCTCTGTGGAATTACCAACAACAGCATACTCTCCAATGATCGCATTTTCTCTGACAAAAGCACAGTGACGAACCTCCGCACCTTTTCCAACGATCACATTTTTCCCAAGATAGGCGCTTGGAAATACAGTCGCTGATTTATGAATCCAAACATGATTCGCTCGCGCATCGTATTCCTCTTTCGGAAGCTTGGCACCAAGTTGAATAATCGTTTCCTCAATATGTGCAAGTACCTCCCACGGATAGGTAAAAGAATCCATCACATCTTTTGCGATTGTATGGGTTAGGTCATAAAGACACACGATTTTTGTATCATTCATTGTCATATGGTAATGTCCTCCGTTTACTTTTTATAATACTGCGCAGCATCATCAAAATATGGACGCAACAGATATTGGTTGTTGGCCTGCTTTACACTGTTCGTACGCAATGCAACAAACCGCTCCAACTTTTCCATATATTCATCCGGAGTGATGCTTCCTTCTGCCACATAGGTTAGGCCCTTTTCCCAGCTTGCAGTCAGTTCCGGATTTAATAACTGTTTCATAGACGCACAACACACATCAAAAACCATTTCTCCAAGCAGGGTTGGTGTGATGACCTGTGTTTTTTTTGCCAATGACAGATACTGGATATTGCAAAGCTTTTTTAAAATCTCAGCTCGTGTCGCACTTGTACCGATGCCGCTTCCTTTAATCTGCGCACGGAGATCTTCATCCTCGATCAACTGACCTGCATTTTCCATAGCAAGGATCATAGAACCGGAAGTATATCTCTTAGGAGGAGAAGTTTCTCCTTCTTTGATTTCCATACCGCGCAATCCAAGCTTTTGACCTTTTTTTAGATTTGCAAGCATGGCAAGAAGAGCTTTTGCCTTCTCATCCTGTCCCAGATCAATTTCCTGATCTCCTTCTGACTCTTTCGCCTTTTTATCAGCTTTGTCATCTGCAAGATCTTTCTCATTCTTTTTGGAGTTTACAGATGCTACCTTCAGATAGCCTTCTTCTGCCAGAACTTTATAGTTCGCGAAGAAATGCTCACCTTGCTTTTCTATATGCAGGGAAAACTTCTGATATACTGCAGGCGGATAGAAAATACTTAGAAATCTTCTTGCGATCACTTCATATACTTTCATCTGTAAAGATCCTAGACTTCGCATGGCACCGAATCCTTGTCCGGTTGGAACAATCGCATAATGGTCTGTGATCTGTTTATCATTAACATAACGTGTCTTTGCCAGCCCTTTGTACATGCCTTCATTCAATACTTCCTCAGCAAATCCGGAAAGAGGCGCAAAGTTTCTTAAGCCGCCAATATTCTTCACGATCTCCTTTGCGACAGCCGTCGATAAAACTCTGGCATCTGTACGCGGATAAGTGACCAGCTTTTTCTCATACAATTCTTGGACGACTTTCAAAGTTTCGTCTGGGCTGATCTTAAACATTTTTGAACAGTCATTCTGTAACTCAGCCAGATTGTACAACAATGGCGCATTCTTGGTTTCTTTTTTCTTTTCGAGTCCTTTTAAAATGCCTTCCATCGGTTCCTGAGATAGGAATGCGATCAATTCTTCCGCTGTTTTTCTCTCTTTAAATCCATTTTCCTTGTACAAAGCAGGGGTTCCATAATATCTGGAACCTTCCACTGCCTTCCATTCTGCCGCAACTGTCATATCTTCGGTTCCCGGTACCTCAAATGTTCCTAAAACACGATAAAATGGCGTTTTTACGAAACTTCTGATTTCTCTTTCTCTTCTGACTACCATACCGAGTACGCAAGTCATAACACGACCGACAGATAGAACTGCTCGTTTTTCATGTAAATAAGATGCGATCGCAGGACCGTATTTTAAAGTAAGTACACGTGAAAAATTGATGCCCATCAGATAATCTTCTTTTGCTCTCAAATATGCAGATGCTGCAAGATTATCATATTCCGACAGATCCTTTGCCTCACGAACACCACGAATGATCTCATCTTCAGTCTGTGAATCGATCCACACACGACGACGCTGTTTTCCTTTTACATTTGCTTCCTGCTCCACAAGTCGATAAATGTATTCTCCTTCACGACCGGAGTCGGTACAAACATAGATCGTATCTACATCAGAACGGTTCAGTAAGCCTTTTACCGTTTTGAATTGTTTCTTTACATCATCGATGATCTGATACTTGAACTCTCTTGGAAGAAATGGGAGTGTATCCATACTCCATCGTTTTAAAGCCGGATCATATGCATCCGGATAGCTCATAGTAACAAGATGTCCGACACACCAGGTAACAATGGCATTTTCGGACTCGATATATCCGTCACTTTTCCTTCCGTTGATCTTTAAAGCCTTAGCAAATTCCTGGGCAACGCTTGGTTTTTCTGCAATAAATAATGATTTACCCATTCATATCCTTTCTGTTTCGGACTTGAGTCGATAACGGCCAGAGAACAGTTCCCTGGCCGTCATTTACAAATTATCTTTCGCTTTTCGGAGCAATATAACCCTGTTTTGTGAGGAGCTCTGCACAAAGCACAGCACCGCCTGCTGCACCACGTACTGTGTTATGGGACAGACCAATAAATTTCCAGTCGTAAATCGTGTCTTCTCTCAGACGGCCGATGGAAGTACCCATACCATGCTCAAAATCTACGTCCATCTGAACCTGCGGACGATTCTCTTCTTCCTGATACTGAATAAACTGCTTCGGTGCACTTGGAAGCTCCAGCTCCTGCGGAACACCTCTGAAATTAACAAGCTTTTCGATCAGCTGTTCTTTGGTTACTTTCTTTCTGAACTTTACAAATGCAGCAGCTGTATGACCATTTAATACCGGAACGCGGATACACTGGCAAGTGATCTTTGGTTCAGAAGCCGGAACGATCGCACCATCTTCGATCTTACCCCAAAGACGAAGCGGTTCTTTTTCACTCTTTTCTTCCTCTCCGCCGATATACGGGATAATATTTTCAACCATCTCTGGCCAATCCTGGAAATTCTTACCGGCACCTGAAATCGCCTGATATGTAGTTGCAACACCCTCATACGGATCAAACTCTTTCCATGCAGTTAATGCCGGAGCATAACTCTGAATGGAACAATTTGGTTTTACAGCGATAAAACCATATGTAGTTCCGAGTCTTTCCTTCTGGAATTTGATCACATCCATGTGCTCCGGGTTGATCTCCGGAACTACCATCGGAACATCTGGTGTCCAACGATGTGCACTGTTGTTAGATACAACCGGAGTCTCCGTCTTCGCATAGGCTTCCTCGATCGCCTTGATCTCCTCTTTGGACATATCAACGGCACTGAACACAAAATCAACAGAAGCAGCAACTGCTTCCACGTCATTCACATTCATAACAATTAAACTCTTAACAGCTTCCGGCATCGGTGTTGTCATCTTCCAACGACCGCCAACTGCTTCTTCATATGTTTTACCTGCAGAACGAGGGCTTGCAGCAACTGTAACCACCTCATACCACGGATGATCTTCAAGTAAGGAGATAAATCTCTGTCCGACCATACCTGTCGCACCAAGAATACCTACTTTTAATTTCTTTTCCATAACTCCACTCCTTTTAGCACGCTAAATCAATAGCAAATCGAATTGGTCTTATCCTATCGCAAAAACAGATAAAAATCAAGACCTTTTACTTCCTTTTCCATCTCGTTTTGCTAATTTTAAACGGTTCAAATGGACCTCTTTCTCTTTGTATATAATAATGGTTTCTGTTCCCGGAAGATATACCTGTTCCAGAGTATCATTCTTCTCCAGTTTGATACCTCTTACACCTCGGGTATTCTTTTTAAGCAGCGGCACTTCATCCATTGTAAACTTCAGGAACATACCATCCTTAGACTGAAGAACAATCTCAGATTCCTGATCTACCAAACGAATGACAGCTACTCTATCTCCATCTGCCAGTTTTGTAGCTGCTACCATACGATTTGCAGTTACAAATTCTTCACCGGATACTACTTTTACAAGTGCCTGCTCTGTTGCAAACAGGAACTTCTTAGCAGGCAGATCATTTGAAGCACAGCAGAAAAGAATTCTTTCCTTGGCACCTTCAAATTTACTGATATTATCAATCGGAATACCTTTGTCTTTCACCTTTCCGGCCGGAATATCTGTCACTTTTACCTGGTGCAGATTTCCTGCATCTGTAAATAAGCAAAGTTTATCATCCGTCATGATCGGCATCACATGAACACTATCCGCCTTCACAGTATCTGCGTTTCTGTCAAAAATTGTCTTATCTAATGTCTTACAATATCCAAAACGATCCATAACAAAGATTACTTCTTTGGCAGCTTCTTTTTCCTCGACAAAAATGATCTGCTCGCTGTCTTCGATCACCGTTTTTCTTGGTTCCGCAAACTCTGCTTTGATCGCATCCAGATCCTCTTTGATCACAATATCCATATTTTTTTGATTGGATAAAATATGGCGGTATTCGCGGATCTTTCTCAATGTTTCCTTGTACTGTTTCTGAAGCGCAAGGATCTCTAATCCGATCAACTTATAAAGGCGCATCTCCAAGATCGCCGTCGCCTGGCGCTCTGTAAAATGAAGCTGTTTCGCATCTTCTTCAAATCCCGGAACACGGAACTTGATGTTTGAAGTATTACCTGTCATCAGGCAGTCCTTTGCATCCTTCATATTCTTAGAGCCACGAAGTACTGCGATGATGAGATCGATCACGTCACATGCTTCGATGAGACCTTCCTGTACTTCTTTCTTTTCCAGTTCTTTTGCAAGAAGCACATTGTACTTTTTAGTCAGGTTTTTGTACTGGAATTCCAGGAATGTATTAAGGATCTGCTTGAGATTCATCGTCTCAGGACGACCATCATCAATGGCCAGCATGTTAACACCGAAGGTATCTTCCAGCTTTGTTTTTTTATATAGTATGTTTTTAATCTTATTGACATCCGCATCCTTCTTCAGTTCCAGAACGATACGAACACCTTCTTTGCTGGACTGATTAGAGATGTCGACAACATCCGGAAGCTTGCGGCTTTCTACCAGATCAGCAATGTCCTGCAGGAACTTGTTGATCGACGCACCGATCATCGTATACGGAATCTCTGTGATAACCAGCTTATCACGATCCGTCTTTCTTCTGCCAAGCTCCACATCCACTTTTCCGCGGATCTTGATCTTACCCATACCGGTCTCATAGATCGGGAGAAGATCGCTTTTATTTGCGATAATGCCTCCTGTCGGGAAATCCGGACCCGGAAGATATTCCATCAGATCCTGAACAGTCAATAGACGATTATCGATGTAAGCTTTTACAGCATCGATTACCTCGCCCAGATTGTGAGGCGGAATGCTGGTGCTCATACCAACTGCGATACCCTCTGCACCATTGATCAGAAGGTTTGGTACACGAACCGGAAGAACTTCCGGCTCTTTTTCTGTTTCGTCGTAGTTGGATACAAATTCTACTGTCTTATCTAAATCTTTTAAATATACTTCTTCAGCGAACTTTTTCAGTCTTGCCTCCGTATATCGCATGGCAGCAGCTCCATCGCCTTCGATAGAACCGAAGTTACCATGACCGTCAACGAGAGCCATGCCTTTCTTAAAGTCCTGGGACATGACTACCAGGGTCTCATATATCGAGCTGTCACCGTGCGGGTGGTATTTACCCATCGTATCACCGACAATTCGCGCAGACTTTCTGTGCGGTTTATCATGATTCAGGTGAAGTTCACTCATATCATAAAGGACACGTCTCTGTACCGGCTTTAAACCATCCCTTGCATCCGGGATCGCTCTGGCGGTAATGACGCTCATTGAATAGTCCAGATAGCTTTTCTGCATCTCTTCGGAATATTCGGTTCTTAGTATCTTCTCTGCCATTGTCTTGTTACTCCTTAAGCATCGATCTCTGCCTCATCAGCATGATCGTAAATAAACTTTCTTCTCGGCGGAACATCGCTTCCCATCAGAAGTTCTGTTACCTCACTGGCCATACGTGCATCTTCAATCTCAACTCGTTTTAATACGCGATTTTCCGGATTCAATGTTGTCTCCCAAAGCTGGTCAGCATCCATTTCGCCAAGACCTTTGTATCTCTGAAGTGTGAATTCACCTTTGTGATTTCGCTTATAGTCCTCCAATGCCTTGTCATCGTAAAGGTACTGTTCTTCCCCTTTCTTAGGCATCACCTTATATAATGGAGGCATTGCAATGTATACATGTCCGTTATAGATCAGTTCCGGCATAAATCGGTATAAAAATGTAAGCAACAATGTGTCGATGTGACTGCCGTCCACGTCCGCATCGGTCATAAGAATGATCTTATCGTAGCGAAGTTTGCTGATATCAAAATCGTTGCCGTAGCCCTCGGAAAATCCGCAGCCAAATGCATTGATCATAGTTTTGATCTCCGCATTGGCAAGAACTTTGTCCATAGAAGCCTTTTCTACATTCAAGATCTTACCACGGATCGGTAAGATCGCCTGGAACTGTCTGTTTCTTCCCATCTTAGCAGAACCGCCCGCAGAGTCACCCTCTACGATGAAGATCTCACATTTCGCAGGATCTCTGCTCTCGCAGTTAGCCAGTTTTCCGTTGCTGTCAAAAGAAAACTTGGACTTTGAAAGCATATTCGTCTTTGCTTTCTCTTCCGCCTTACGGATCTTTGCTGATTTCTCAGCACAAGCAATGATTCCCTTTAATGTTTCTAAATTACGGTCGAAGAAAAGTACCAGTTCTTCTCCCGCAATCGTATTGACCACCTTGGTTGCATCTGCACTGGCAAGTTTTGTCTTTGTCTGTCCTTCAAATATCGGATCCGGATGCTTGACTGCCACAACAGCCGTCATACCGTTTCTGGTATCTGCACCGGTATAGTTTAAATCTTTTTCTTTTAAGATACCTAACTCACGCGCATATGTATTGATCAAACCGGTAAAGCGGGCCTTAAATCCAACAAGATGTGTACCGCCTTCCTGAGTGAAGATATTGTTACAGAAACCAAGTACATTTTCTTCAAATGCATCTACGAACTGGATTGCAACTTCCACTTCCATATTGTCCATAGCGCCCTTGAAATAGATCGGCTCATGAACCGGATCTTTTCCATGATTTAAACTTTTTACATAAGCCACGATGCCTTCCGGCTCTGAAAAGGTAATGACTTCCTCTTCACCTGCTCGTTTGTTCTCAAAATGAAGCGTTAAATTTGGATTTAAATATGCAGATTCATGAAGACGACTTTTCAGCCAGTCCTCTCTGAATTTGGTCTTTTCAAAAATCGTCGGATCCGGTAAGAAATTGATCTCTGTTCCGGTAGCTTTGGTCTTTCCGATCGTTGGAAGCAAACCATCTTTCAGCTCGACCACAGGAATACCACGCTCATATTCATCATAATGAATATAACCGTCACGAGAAATCTTGATCGTCAATTTGTCAGAAAGAGCATTTACAACAGAAGAACCGACGCCGTGAAGTCCACCGCTTGTTTTGTATGAATTATTATCAAATTTACCACCGGCGTGTAATGTGGCAAGTACCACTCGCTCGGCAGAAACACCTTTTGCATGTAAGCCAACCGGAATACCGCGACCATTGTCCTTTACGGTACAGGAACCGTCTGCTTCCAGTGTCACCCAGACATCAGAACAGTAACCTGCCAAATGCTCGTCCACCGCATTGTCTACAATTTCATATATTAAATGGTTTAAGCCTTTTGTGCCAACACCGCCGATGTACATACCGGGTCTCTTTCGAACTGCTTCCAGACCTTCCAGGACGGTGATACTGTCAGCATTATACTGTGCCTTCGCCATGGGATAACCTCCAGATATAGTATAGTCCAAACCATTATATAACAGATTACGAAAAATGTATATTGATTTTTCTTTCAATTCTGTTATAGTAGAATTTGTTATAAATTTAAAAGGAGAGATACTATGAACAAATATCTTGACCTCTTCCTTACATTCGCTCGTATCGGCGGTCTTACTTTCGGCGGCGGTTACGCGATACTCCCGATGCTTCAGAAAGAAGTAGTAGAAAAGCGCGGCTGGGCAACAGAGGAAGAACTGATGGACTACTACGCACTCGGTCAGTGTACACCGGGTATCATTGCAGTAAATACAGCAACTTTCGTAGGACAGAATACTGCCGGAAACTTAGGCGGTATCGTAGCAACTCTCGGAGTTGTGTTCCCGTCCTTGATCATCATCACGCTGATCGCTATGTTCCTTCAGAATTTTGCCGATCTTCCAGTTGTACAGAATGCATTTGCGGGTATCCGTGTATGTGTATGTGTACTTGTATTTAATGCGGTTGTAAAACTTTGGAAAAAAGCAGTTGTTGATGCAAAGACACTGATCATCTTCCTTATGGTATTAATTGGTAACTTTGCATTTGATATTGCTCCGACAATCTTCGTGATCATCGCTGCTGTTGCCGGCATTTTCTTAAAGAGCAAGGAGGTTAAATAATTATGGGAATTTATCTTCAGTTATTTATCGAATTCTTTAAAGCAGGCCTCTTTGCAGTAGGCGGCGGTATGGCAACGATCCCGTTCTTATACGACATTTCAGATAAAACAGGTTGGTTCACCCATGCACAGCTTACAGACATGATCGCGATCTCTGAGTCCACTCCGGGACCGATCGGTGTTAATATGGCTACATACGTAGGCTATACCTCTGCAGGTATTTCCGGTTCCATTATTGCAACCCTCGGTCTGATCACACCATCCATTATTGTGATCCTGATCATTGCAGGTTTCTACAACGCATTTAAAGCAAATAAATACGTACAGTCTGCATTTTACGGCTTAAGACCGGCTTCTTCCGCTCTGATCGCTTCTGCCGGACTTGGCGTTGCAGTTCTTGTCGTTTTAAATCAGGCAAAATACGCTGCTACAGGAAACATGATGGATCTGATCAACATCCCGAACATCGTATTAATGCTCGCTCTTTACTATTTCACTGCAAAATGCAAGAAAACAAAAGGATTACACGCTGCAGCATTCATCGCTGCTTCCGCAGTAATCGGTATTGTCTTAAAACTCGGTGGAGTATAAATAATACAAATCTCAATCATAACGAACTTTGTGTCGGATATAACTGTATCATGCAGCTATATCCGACATTTTTATTATCTGCGATCAGTATACCAGACATGCTCTATCTGCATATTTTATACTAAACATATCTTTTAGGAGTCGGTATGAATTTTAATTCAGAAACAATGACCTTGACTCTTGACCTTCTGGCAACGACAGGATTTGGCTGTATTATGGTATTCCTTGGAAGGGCCATTGTACGGCGTGTTCGTCCTTTTCAGGAATGGGGACTTCCTGCGCCTGTCATCGGCGGTTTGCTTGTGGCCTTGATCCTGAGTATATTAAAGACAAAAGGACTCTTCTCTGTTTCATGGACGACCGCTCTTTCCAATCACTTAATGAACATATTCTTTACTTGTGTCGGATTCGGTTTCAGTAAAACACTTTTGGAACGAGGCAAAAAATTCTGTGCCGGTATCGCTTTGTCTGTTTTGTTTCTTGTACTATTACAAGGCTTCCTTGGAATCGCTGTCGCTGTAGCAGTTGGAATGCATCCACTGCTGGGCATCCAGATCGGCACCGGAGCGTTAGCCGGCGGAGTCGGTACTACATCTGCATTCGGCCCTGTTTACGAAGCCATGGGGGCTGCAGGTGCTACCGAAATTGGTGTTTCATCTGCTACACTTGGAATGATCATCGGAAGTCTGACAGGCGGTCCGCTCGCCGTGCTCCTGATCAAACGGCATAATCTAAAAGCGGATCCAAAAGATCTGGAATTGTTGAATGAAGGAAATGATAAGACAACAACTTTAAATCAAAAATCACTCCTGAACAGCATCTGTATGATGACGATCATCGCCATGTGTGGAATTCCCATTTATCTGATTCTCAGTCAGATTCCATATATTGAAATGCCTTACTTTATCGGTTGTCTGTTTGCAGGAGCGATTGCCAGAAATATCCTGGAGACTTTAAATATCACATTTAATACGGATGAAATCGAAACCATTGAGCATGTATCTCTTGATATCTTCTTGGCTATTACGATCATGACCATGGATCTCACCAGGATTTCCGGTTCTATCGGCGGAATGTTGATCGTTCTTTCTGCAGTAACGATCGCAACCCTGCTTTTCACTTATTTCATTGGATTCCGAATGTATCACAGTGATTACAACGCTGCATGCATGTGCGCCGGACTGATTGGTATGGGCATGGGATCCGGCTCCAATGCAGTTGCCAATGAGCGGGCAGTTATGGATAAATACGGATATGCCCACATTGCATGGATTTTATATCCGGCTTTCTCTGTATTATGCGTAGATATATTTAATCCACTGTTTATGTCATTTGCACCTGGTTTCATGGGATTCTGATCCTGTGATTCTAAATAACAAAAACAACTCCCGGATCAGCATCCTTATATTAAGAATGCCTCCGGGAGTACTGATCATTTACATATCTAATTTCAATCCGGCCAAGGCCTGTGCAAATGCATTATTCACCGGCTCTTCAGCCTCTTTTCTTTGCTGATTCATATATTTTGCCACATCACGTTTGGAGACACCTTTGCCTTCTTTCTTTCGACGCTCCTGGAAAGTAGAAAGTTTCTCTTTATATCCACATTTGCAGACAAAAATCTGCCCATCACCTTTTCCTCGAAGCTCCAGCTTTTTATGACAAACCGGACATCTTGCGTTTGATGTTCGGGAGACAGTCTCACGATGTCCACACTCTCGATCCTGACACACAAGCATCTCACTATTCTTTCCTTTTACAAGGAGCATCAGTTTTCCGCAATCCGGACACTTTTTATTGGTCAGGTTGTCATGTCGGAACTTTCCTTCGCTGCCTTTGATCTCAGCAATAAGCTCTTCCGAATATACGCAAATATCCTTCATGAAATGGTCACGTCTCAGTTTGCCTTTTGCGATCTGAGAAAGCTTCATCTCCCAATCCGCAGTCAACTCCGGCTTTTTCAAATCCTCCGGAACCAATTCCAGAAGCTGTTTTGCCTTCGATGTCAGCAGAATATCTTTTCCTTTCTTTTCCAACAAGAAACTGGAGAACAGTTTTTCGATAATATCGGCTCGCGTTGCAACCGTACCGAGTCCGCCCGTTTCACCTAAGGTCTTTACCAATGCTTTATCTTTAGAGTCCATATAAGCAATCGGATTTTCCATTGCAGAAAGAAGTGTTGCTTCATTAAAATGAGCAGGAGGTTTTGTTTTTCCCTCCGTCATGGTAAATGTAAGTCCGGAGATTCGATCTCCTTCCTTCAGCTCCGGAAGGTTCTGACTCTTATCTTCACTCTCCTCCAGATCATCCGTTGAATCACTGCCGTTTTCATATACAACCTTCCAACCTTCATTTTTCACAATATTTCCATGAGCGACAAATTGTTCTCCGGAAATCTCTGTCACGATGGATGTCTGCTCATATTCATAAGGCGGATACATCACTGCGAGAAATCTTCTCACAACCAGATCATAAATTCTCCGCTCGTCAATGGTCATATGAGAAAGGTCGACAAACTGCTCGGTCGGAATGATTGCATGATGATCTGAAACTTTGCTGTTATCTACATAAAATGGCTTTGCAGGGATTGGCTGATTCACTAATTTACCCGCGAGACTGCGGTACGGTCCTACAGAACATGCTTTCAATCGTTCCTTCAACGTAGGTACAATATCGGAACTCAGATATCTTGAGTCTGTACGAGGATATGTGAGTACTTTATGATTCTCATAAAGACGCTGCATGATATTGAGCGTCTCTTTCGCTGAATAATCATATCGTTTGCTCGCATCTCGCTGCAATTCGGTCAGATCATACAGCAGTGGAGCCATTGTCTTTTTCGGCGTCTTCTTTACTTGTACAATGATTGCTTCGTTTCCATTTACCTGATTTAGAAGTTCATCCACTCGTTCCCTATGGAAAGAAGACATACTTCCACTCTTTTTATCCTTCCATGTCAGAGTGAGTGTCCCTCTTTTCGCTTTCAGGCCATAGTAAGACTTCGGTGCAAAATTTTTGATCTCTTCTTCTCGTTTTGCGATCATCGCAAGCGTCGGGGTCTGTACACGGCCACAGGAAAGCTGAGCATTATACTTACATGTCAAAGCTCTTGTCGCATTGATTCCCACAAGCCAGTCTGCCTCTGCACGACACATCGCCGCATCATAAAGTGATTCATATTCTTTACCGTCTTTCAGATTCATAAATCCTTCTTTGATCGCTTTGTCTGTTACAGAGGATATCCAGAGACGCTTTAAAGGTTTCTTCGCTCCGGCTTTCTTTAGGATTAATCTGGCAACCAACTCTCCCTCACGACCTGCATCAGTTGCAATGATGATCTCACCCACATCATTTCGATGGATCAATGTTTTCACGGCATGGTACTGCTTTGCTGTCTGTTTAATGACCTCCAGTTTGAACGATTCAGGGATCATCGGAAGATGCTCCATCTTCCACTCTTTAAATTGTTTGTCGTAATCCTCAGGATCAGCCAATGTTACCAGGTGACCAAGCCCCCAGGTGACTATATAGTTTTCTCCTTCGATACAGCCATTTCCATTTTTACTGCATTTCAGCACGCGTGCAATATCTCGTGCAACGGATGGCTTTTCAGCAATGACCAATGATTTCATATCTATGTCTCCTGTGAAAATCGCCGGTCGCATCTCTGCAACCGGCGTTTTCATTAAGTAATTATCTCAAATTAACCAAAGTAAGCTTTGATCAGACGGAATGTAGCCTCTACACCATCCACATGGCTTCTCTCATAACCGTGTGAAGCAAATACACCCGGTCCAATGAGGCCATGACGGATATCGTGACCGGAACGAAGAGATGCCTCAACGTCAGAACCGTACTGCGGATAAATATCTACTGCGAAATCGATCTCATGCTCTTTAGCAAGCTCGATCTGGCGTTTAACAACCTCGTAGTTGTAAGGACCACCAGAGTCTTTCGCACAGATGGAAACCTGATGCTCTGTACACTGTAAGCCTGTACCAACACAGCCCATATCTACGGACCAAGCCTCTGTTACACCTGCCGGAATGGAAGCAGAACATCCATGACCTACCTCTTCGTACATTGTGAAGTAAAGATAGATTTTTCTCTTTGTTGTGATCGCCTCATCTTTCAGATATTTTGCATAACCAATAAGGATTGCGGAAGAAAGCTTATCATCAAGGAAACGGCTCTTGATATAACCACTCTCAGTTGTACGGAAACGCGGCTCAAAGCAAACATAATCGCCTACCATAATACCAAGCTTCTGAACATCCTCTTTGGATTTCACATTCTCATCAAGAACGATCTCGATCGTATCCCAGGAGCGTGTTGTAGAAGAATACTCTTTGTTTACATGGATGGACGGATTGATGAGCTGACAGGTACCTTCGTATGTACCATTGAATTTTGTGATAACACGAACGTTCTCTGTCTCTGCGTTATTCGGATTCATACCGCCAACATTAGTCATCTTTAAGTGACCGTTAGATTTGATCTCATGAACGATCGCACCAAGAGTATCGCAGTGACCAGCTAATAATACTGCATCCTCTGCATCTTCACCGCCGAGTTCCGCGATGATACCGCCTTTGATGGTTCTCCACGCTTTATAGCCAAGCTTCTCAAACTCTGCTAAAAGATAATCACCAACATTTTTGTGGTAACCGGACGGGCTGTCGATGTTGATGAGGTTCTTTGCCTGCTCAACAATGTAGTCAACATATTTTTTGTTTTCAGCTAACATAATATTATCCCCTTTACATTTATAGTTCTCACGTATTTCACTTTACGCAAGTAACATGTCTGACGATATTATACTCCAATAAATGAAAAGCCTCAAGCTATAAATTCAGCTTGTTATAACTTAGTTCCAGATAAGCCGTCAATCTGCGTTTAAGTTCAGCGTGTTCCTCTCGCTCCAGATTTTCATCCAATGCCAGCAGTTCATCCACATCTTCGGAAACTTGTTTTAGAGTCACAGCATCCGTATAAATATCTGCGATCTTAAACTCCAGATCGCCACTCTGTCTAAGACCAAAGATATCTCCCGGACCACGAAGACGTAAGTCCTCGGAAGCAATGAAAAATCCATCATTTGATTTATTCAGAACTTCAAGTCTGGCATTTTTTCCTTTATCTCCTGACGCATTGACCATAATACAGTAGGATTGTTCTTTTCCTCTTCCAACACGACCACGCAGCTGATGAAGCTGTGCAAGACCAAACCGTTCCGCATTTTCGATCATCATGACGGATGCGTTTGGAACATTCACACCAACCTCAACAACGGTCGTAGAAACAAGAACCTGTATCTCTCCGGCCGCAAATGATTCCATGATGGTATTTTTCTCTTTGGGCTTCATTTTTCCATGCAGATACTCCACACGAATTCCAGGTAGGTTCTCTCGTAAAATCTTGGTGTAATCCAGAACATTTTCAGCATCGATCATCTCGCTTTCCTCAACCATCGGACAGATGACATATGCCTGACGACCATTTGCCACTTCTTTCTTGATGAAATTATAAGCATTCTTTCTATATCCGGTATCGACCACACAGTTTTTTATCGGTAATCGATTTGCCGGAAGTTCATCAATGACAGAAATATCCAGATCACCGTAAATAATGATCGCCAGAGTTCGTGGGATCGGCGTCGCGCTCATAACCAGCACATGAGGCTGGCTTCCTTTGCTGCCAAGAGTCTCTCGTTGAGAAACACCGAATCGATGCTGTTCATCAGTAATAACCAGAGCGAGTTTATCGTACACTACTTTTTCCTGAATCAATGCATGCGTTCCTATTACAATATCAGCTTCATGAGATGCAATTTTTTCATAAGCAGTTCGCTTCTCTTTTGCTGTCATAGAACCGGTTACAAGAACTACCGTTTTATCTATTCCATGTTTTTCAAACAGCTCCGTTACGGACTCAAAATGCTGTCTTGCAAGGACTTCCGTCGGAACCATCAAAGCCCCCTGAAATCCATTCTCAGCTGCTCGAAGAAGCGCAAGAACGGCAATGATCGTCTTACCGGATCCTACATCACCCTGGATCAAACGGTTCATGACAGCACCGTTTTCAAGGTCTTTGTAAACCTCTTCCAGGGCACGTTTCTGCGCTCCGGTCAATGAATAAGGAAGGTCTTGCTCCAATTTTCTGCTGAGAGCTTCCTCTTTCATCACATAAGAGGACTGAAGATCCTGTCTCTTTTCTTTCAGTCTGCGAACACCAAGCAGAAACATGAAAAATTCATCATATACCAAACGTTTTCTTGCAAATAATAAGTCAGTCTCATCCTGCGGAAAATGAATATGCTCGATCGCAAAATTGTACTCTGCAAGTTCGTGTTTTTTTCGTAATGAAGCCGGAAGGTAATCGCGTTCCATAACACGCACCTCCAGAGCCTGTTCCATTGCCGAAACAATCGTTTTGTTTCCCAGACCTTTCGTCTGACCATAAACCGGCTGCATCTTGGACAACAGTTCTTCATACATCTCCGGTTTGTACATCTGAGGCTGTTCCATGGTAAGCCCGGTCTTCTTTTTCACTACTTTCCCACGAAAAATATAATGACTGTCTGCCTTTAATGTATTTTTCAAATACGGCATATGATACCAGACCAGCTTCAGCTTTCCGGTCATATCGCTGATCGTTGCAGAGGTAATCGATAAACCTCCAAAATGTCGGCCTGTCGCACCCGTTTTCAAATATCCATCAACTGCGCCGATCTCCTCTTCTTTAAGCTCTCCGATCGCACAAGGCTCCGTATATGCATCATATCCTTTCGGATAATAATGCAGCAGATCATCTACTGTCTTAACTCCAACCTTTTCAAATAACTTCGCGGTCTTTTCTCCAATGCCCTTTAATGTTTCGATTGACTGCTTGTTATTCATAAAGAATCTCCTCGTTTCTTCTATGTCAAAAGCTGCCAAAACCAGCCCGCACGGGGCCGCCCTCGGCAGCTTTTTTACTATTATTCTACAGACAGAAGGTAATAGTATACCGGCTGTCCGCCATTATTCAATTCTACTTCACAGTCCGGATAAGCTTCCTCGATCTGCTCTAACAGAGCTTCCGCATCTGCCTCTTCCACATCTGCACCAAAGTAAACGCTGATCAGTTCAGATTCTTCATCTACCATACGCTCGAGAGTCTTCAGAACTGCAGTCTCTACATCCTGCTCAACTGCAAGCATGCCGGAGTCGCCGATACCCATGATGTCACCTTCTCTGATCTCCATACCGTCGATGTTTGTATTACGAACAGCATATGTGATCTGACCGGTGTGAACTCTGCCCATCTCCTCAACCATATTCTCCAGGTTCTCTTCCGGACCTGCTTCCGGAGAGAAGCTGATCAGAGCTGCAATACCCTGCGGAATTGTCTTGGACGGAACCACGATGATCTGCTTGTCTTCAACTAAATATTTCGCCTGCTCAGCAGCAAGGATAATATTTTTATTGTTCGGGAAAATGTAGATCACGTCTGCATTAACTTTATCGATCGCATTGATCATATCCTCAGTACTCGGGTTCATCGTCTGACCGCCTTCGATCATATAATCAGCGCCGATTCCCTTAAAGATCTCACTTAAACCTTCTCCAACAGAAACTGCGATAAAGCCATACTCTTTTCTCGGCTCCTCAGCCTTCGGAGCTTCCTGAGCCGGAGCTGCAGAAGCAGCCATTTCAAGGCGCTCGTTGTGCTCCTCACGCATGTTGTCGATCTTCATACGGGAAAGAGATCCGTAAGTTAATGCGCGTTCGATCGCAAGACCCGGGTTGTTTGTATGAACGTGAACTTTTACAACATCTTCATCGGATACAACTACGATGGAATCACCGATGGACTCAAGGAATGCCTTGAACTTCAGCTCCTCATCATCGTCATATGCATGCTCTACATTGATGATAAACTCTGTACAATAACCAAACTTAATGTCTGCTGTATCAATATCATCACGAGCTGCACCTACCGGTGCTGCTTTCTGGCTTGTCTGCGCAACAACTGCGTCAAACGGAATACCTTTGCCAAGAACGCCATCTAATGCACCTTTCAGAACCTGCATTAAGCCCTGTCCGCCAGAGTCGACAACACCAGCCTGCTTTAATACCGGAAGCATCTCCGGAGTCTGGCTTAATACATAGTCACCATGCTCAATCACTTTTTCAAGGAACTCTACGATATCGTCTGTCTCAATTGCAAGCTCCACAGCCTTGTCAGCCATACCTCTCGCAACTGTAAGGATTGTTCCTTCCTTCGGCTTCATAACTGCTTTATAAGCAGTTTCTGTCGCTCTTGTGAATGCGTTAGCAAGAATTGTAACATTGATCTCGCTTGCTTCTTTGATTTCTTTTGTGAAGCCACGGAATAACTGGGATAAAATAACACCGGAGTTACCACGTGCACCACGAAGAGATCCGGAAGAAAGTGCTTTCGCAATTGTCTCCATTGTCGGATTCTCGATCGCAGCTACTTCTCTCGCAGCTGCCATAATAGTCATTGTCATGTTAGTACCGGTATCTCCGTCCGGTACCGGGAAAACATTCAGTTCATTAATCCATTCTTTTTTCGCCTCAAGCTCCTTAGCACCTGAAAGTAATGCAACTTTCAGTAACTGGGCGTCTGCGGATTTCATTCCCATGGATTACTTCCTCCTTAATCTATCACTCTTACGCCTTCTACAAAAATATTGATCTTTTCAACCGTCATGCCGGTGAATTCTTCTACTTTATACTTCACGTTCTCGATCAGATTGTCCGCAACAGTTGAAATGCTGACGCCATAGGATACGATTACATGGAAGTCAATGCAGATCGCATTGTCATTAATAGTTACATTGATGCCATGAGTCAGGCTCTCACGTTTTAAGAGTTTTACAAGACCATCTTTCATGCTGACTGCAGCCATACCGACAATACCGAAACACTCCACCGCTGTTGTTCCTGCGTAAAGTGCAATTACATCGGTATCAATCTGAATCTGACCCATCTTGTTATTGATACATCCCTTCATTCTCCTGCCTCCGTTTCATAAATTTATACGCCGGGCGCATAAAAATGCCCATAAAAAGCGATTTTCACTATTATAATATACCATATCTTGTTGTCCATGTCTATTGATATTCAAAGTTTTTAAAAAAATTATTTAAATTTTTCATTTTGCTCTTGCAAATTTCTACACTTTCTGCTATCATACTTGTGTTGTGGATTTTTATGAAGTCCAAAGAAGTGTTAAGGAGGTGCAATCATGGCTAAATGCGCTATTTGTGAAAAAGCTGCTCACTTTGGTAATG
>JAZRLX010000184.1:0-3210 GCA_045647085.1 Pilosibacter sp. | reverse complement strand
AAAAGTCAAGAGCTGATTTTCCATTTTTACGGTAAATTAACAAATCCCCATTTCAACTTTACTTCTTCTGTCAAAATGGGGATCTTTTCATCTTATTCTTCTTCGGACATCTGGTAAATGTGGATCGTCTCGATACGGTTTCGCTCCACTTTCTCTACCACAAGACGAAGGTTTTCATAAACGACTTCTTCGCCTTCCTCCGGAAGGTGATCCAACAGACCGATCACGAAACCACCGATGGAGTCGTAATCCTCTGATTCTAAATTCAGCCCGATCTGGTCATTGAGATCATCCAGTTTCATGGCTGCATCTACAGCAAACTCGGTTGCATTCAGCTTCTTGACCAAGTCTTCTTCGTCCTCATCATACTCGTCGCGGATCTCGCCAACGATCTCCTCGAGCATATCTTCCATCGTGATGAGGCCTGCTGTCGCGCCGTATTCATCCAGTACGATCGCGATGTTGTTTAATGTCTTGCGGAGTTCCACCATAAGCTCTGCAGTCTTCTTAAACTCATATGTGTACATCGGTTCACGAAGATGGTCGCGAAGGCAGAAACCCTTTTCTGTCTCCAGCAAGATCAGGTCTTTAATATTTACGATACCGATCACGTTGTCCGTTGTCTCCTCGAACACCGGGTATCTGGTATATTTTTCCTCTCGGAATATTTCAAGAACTTCTTCAAATGAAGAATTTACATCTATGAATGTCATATCAATACGCGGGACCATAATATCACGCGCCACAGAGTCACCAAAGTCGAACACGTTGTAGATCATCTTCTTTTCGTCAGACTCGATCACGCCTTCTTCATGGCTTACTTCCACGATGGTGCGAAGTTCTTCTTCTGTGATTGCTTCCGGCTTCTTATTCGGATCAATATGGAGGAGTTTTAATACGCCCTTTGCCAATATGTCAACAATAAAAATAACCGGTGTCAGTACCTGCATCAACAGATAAATGGGCTTTGCGAACTTTAAAGCCATTGACTCAGAATAAAGTGTTGCGGTTGTTTTCGGTGTGATCTCGCCAAAGATCAATACCAAAAGGGTCAGCACACCTGTTGCTGCACCGACAAATCTGCTGCCGAACACATCTGTTACAAGAACTGTCATAAGGGAAGATGCGGAAATATTTACGATATTATTTCCAATTAAGATCGCACTCAGCATCTTCGGCTGGTCATCAAGTACCTTTACAAGAATCTTAGCGCTGCTAAGACCGGCATCCGCCAGCGTTCTCACTCGAATCTTGTTGACCGACATAAGCGCCGTCTCCGAAGATGAGAAAAATGCGGATAAACCTAATAGCCCAAAAATAATAAGCATCTGCAGGGCTTGCCCTGAATCCAAAAAAATCACTCCTATTTCTATAAATATATTTTTGTTATACATCTGGATGAGGATGCATACGACGCAGATTCTACAATATTCATTTTGGATTGTCAACCGCAGAACATGCTCAAAAATATGAATTTCCCGTTAATTTTAAAGATAAAAACTCCTTCTTTCCCATTGATTGACTCTTATTGAAAAGTTCTTTATAATAGGAAGTATAGTATTTTAACTATCTACCATTCTAAAGTTTTCGGAGGCATAATGCTATGAAATACATCATCCGCTATGTGAAACCGCATCTTCCCACGATGGCATACGGTTTCTCGATCAAGTTCACGGGAACCATTATGGAACTTTTGATCCCATATATTCTTTCCTATATTATTGATGAAGTTACTCCTAAAAATGACATATCGCTTGTGGTTAAGTGGGGATTGGTCATGATCGCCTGCGCTGCGATGGTATTTATCTGCAATGTCTGGGCAAACCGTGTGGCTGCCGGAGTTTCCAGAGATACCATTGAAAAGCTCCGTTACGATCTGTTCCACAAAATCTCCTATCTTTCCAGTTCCCAGGTAGACAAATTTACGATCCCGTCGCTGGTAACCCGAATGACGACCGATACATATAACCTGCACCGCACATTAAATATGATACAGCGTATGGGTGTGCGCGCGCCGATCCTGATGCTGGGCGGTATCGTTGTGACAATGCTGATCGACACGCACTTGTCAGCAATCCTCTGCATCCTGATCCCATTCATGAGCATTCTTGTGGCATTCATTAGTAAAAAGAGTATTCCTCTGTTTGCTCAGTCTCAGCGCTCCGCGGATGATATGATCCGTGTGGTTCGAGAAAATACGACCGGTGTCCGTGTCATCAAAGCGCTCAGCCGTGCAGAGCATGAGATGGACCGCTACGATATCGTCAACAAAAAACTCAATCACGATGAAATGAAGGCGACCATCACTATGGCAACTGTCAGTCCGGTCATCAACTTGATGCTCAATACCGGCCTTGTGGCAGTTATCATCGTCGGTGCATGGCGTGTTTCCAGCGGAGAAATGAAACCTGGTGCCATTGTTGCATTCCTGACTTATTTTACGATCATTTTAAACGCGATCATGGCAGTTTCGCGAATGGTCACGATGTCTTCCAAGGCGATCGCAAGTGCGGATCGTGTCGCTGAAGTTCTTCTTACTCCGGCAGATATGGAGATCAAGGACTGCAATTCCGAACGATGTACGGATGGTTCCTCCGCAAAAACGATGGTTCCGCACATCGAATTCGACCACGTAAGCTTTTCCTACAATAAACGTGTGAAAAACCTGGATACGATCAGTTTCAAACTGGAACCGGGTCAGTCTCTGGGTATCATCGGACCAACCGGCTCCGGAAAGAGTACACTGGCACAGCTTCTCCTCCGTCTTTACGACATCGATGAAGGACATATCCGAATCAGCGGCCGTGACATTTCCACATTCCCGTTGCAGGAACTCCGCAAAAAATTCGGCGTAGTATTCCAGAATGATATGCTTTTCAAAGATACGCTGCATCACAACATTGACATGGGCAGAAATCTGTCCACCGAAGAACTCAATGAAGCAATGGAAGTGGCCCAGGCTGCCCAGTTTGTCCGGGAAAACGGCGGTCTGGAGCGAGATCTGGCGATCAAAGGCGCCAACCTCTCCGGCGGTCAGAAGCAGCGTGTGCTGATCTCCCGTGCATTGGCCGGACATCCGGAAATCCTCATTCTGGACGATTCCTCCAGTGCTCTGGACTACAAGACCGATGCCCGTTTCCGAAATGCTTTGGATGATCATTTTGATGCGACCACTACTATTATCATCGCACAGCGTATCAGTTCCATCAT
>JAZRLX010000183.1:0-9031 GCA_045647085.1 Pilosibacter sp. | reverse complement strand
CAGACCGGATTTCGCAAGACGATTGTACTGGGTCTCTGCCACACCATTTGTCACGATATAAAGCGGATATCTTCCTTTTACAGACTCTAACAGTTCGATCGCACCATCGATGAGAACTGCGCTTGCGTTCAGATACTGACGGTACAGGGCATCTACATCATCACCATTGACCCGGACTCCGAATGTTCCGAAAAATTCTTCAAAACGCTGACCAAGCAGACGGTCTCTTGTGATCTCGCCGCGCTCTAACATCTCCCAGTATTTTTTGTTTGTAATATGATATTTATGTTTGTTCTCTGCAGTGACCGGAACGCCGAACTTTGCTAAGAGTGCTTCAATACCATCTTCTTCTGCTTTGTTAAAATCAAGCAGAGTTCCGTCCACGTCGAACAGTAACACTTCATACTTTTTCATATTTATTATCTCCAATGTCTAAAAACCGGGACGATTCCCACAGAACCGCCCCGGACATGTTATTCTTATTTATCCTGGTAAACAACCTCACCTGCGCAAATTGTGTATTTTACGCGACCGTAAAGCTCTGTACCGATAAACGGTGTGTTGCAGGACTTGGATGCGATATCCTCCATGGATACTGTCCATTTCTCGTTCTCGTCAAAGATCACGAGGTCTGCATCTGCGCCTTCATCGATATAACCCTTGTCGAAGTGATATAACTTCGCCGGATTTAAGCTCATCTTCTCCATTAACTGAACCATTGTCAGATGGCCTTTGCGAACTAAGTTTGTAACTGCGATACCAAGAGCTGTCTCAAGACCGATGATTCCGCTCGGTGCTTTCCAAACCGGCTCAACAGCCTTCTCTTCCGGGCTGTGCGGAGCGTGGTCTGTTGCGATCATATCGATGGAACCGTCTTTGATACCTTCGATGATACCGTAACGGTCAGCTACGGAACGGAGCGGCGGGTTCATCTTTGCAAGGGAACCTTTCTCTAATACTGCGCTCTCATCTAATGCGATGTGGTGCGGAGTAACCTCTGCCCATACGTTTGCGCCGAGTTCTTTTGCAAGTTTTACCATCTTAACAGCGTTCTTGGAGCTGATGTGCTGGATGTTTACATTTGCACCTGTGTGGAGTGCTAACATACAGTCACGAGCTACTAAGGAATCCTCTGCAAGAGACGGGGAACCTTTAATACCAAGAGCTTCTGCGGACGGACCAGCGTTGATACCGTTCTCAGAAATGAACGCCGGATCTTCCTCGTGGAAGCTGAGCGGTACATTTAACTCTTTTGCTTTTAACATAGCAGTTTTTACAAGGTTCTGGTCCATGATCGGAATACCATCATCTGTGAAGCCCGCTGCGCCTGCTTCGATGAGTGCTTCCATATCAACTAACTCTTTACCCTGCATACCAACTGTGATACAAGCTGCCGGCATTACGTTGATACCAGTTTTCTTACCTTCTTCGATAATGTATTTCACTGTCTCTACATTGTCTACTGCCGGTTTTGTGTTTGCCATAGTTACAACTGTTGTGAAGCCGCCTTTTTTCGCTGCAGCTGCACCAGTCTGGATATCCTCCTTGTATGTGAGGCCCGGATCACGGAAGTGTACGTGTACATCGATAAGGCCCGGTGCTACCACCATACCTTTTGCATCGATAACTGTCTCATACTCTTCGCTCTTCTGGTACTTACCGATTTTAGTGATCTTACCGCCATCGATTACGATATCAAGTACATCGTCGATGCCTCTCTTCGGGTCAATAATACGTCCGTCTTTGATCAGAATCATACTTCCATTTCCTCCTTGAAGTGTTCATAAATGACCTGCGCACCATCACAGATAGACTCAATGGTGGCAAATTCTTTTTTATTGTGACTGATACCCTTTGCACACGGAATGAATACCATACCGGTCTCACAGATGTTTGCGAAGGACATCGCATCATGTCCGGCACCGCTGATCATCGAACGATGCGGAATTCTCAGTTTCTTCGCTGCTCTCAAGAGTTTCTGCTGAACGTCCATGGACATGGCGATCGGCGGAATATCAGAAGTTTTTTCTCTGTAATATTTCACCTTACGCTTTTCACAGATCTTCTTGCAGGCAGATTTCAGTCTGGCCTCCATTCGGTCCAAACTGCTGGAGTCAATACCTCTCATATCAACACCGAGTGTCACTTCACCCGGAATTACATTGAGAGCGTTTGGAGATACTTTTACCGTACCAACCGTTGCAACAGACTGATAAATCGACTCGTCTTTACCAATCTCTTCAATCTCAAGGATCAGCTCAGATGCCGCACAAAGTGCATCCGAACGCATTCCCATCGGAGTAGCGCCGGAATGCTCTGCGCTTCCTTTAATATGGATCTGGAATCGTCTCGGTCCTGCAACTGTAGTAACAATTCCGATAGAATCGTCATACTCTTCCAGAACTTTTCCCTGTTCAATATGTAACTCAAGATACTCTTTCACACCCTGAATACGCTTTGGTTCCATATTGTAGCCGCGCTCCTTGAAGACCTCACTCAACGTTTTGCCTTCTCGGTTTACAGCTTCGCCGATATCGTGTTTGTAAACTTCCTTTGTGATCAGACCGCTTCCGATCGTGCTTCGTCCAAAGTTACTGGACTCCTCACAGCGCATCGCACCAACGCGGATCGGAATCTCTAATCCATCACGTTTTGCCCACTCTAAAAGTAAAAGACCGGCAATAATTCCGCTGACACCATCATAACGGCCGCCTTCCACCACAGAATCCAGGTGGGACGCAACAAGGTAATACTCGTCATCCTCATCCGACTTACATGCCGGATTATAAATGTAGGTATTTCCGACTTCATCTGTATAACTCTCATATCCTTTTTCTTTTCCGAGAGCCACAAACACTTCATGCATCTCGTCTTCCACCGCTGTGTAACCAAGTCTAGTTACGCCACCGTTTTCTGTACTTCCGATGCTGTAAAATTTGTCGAATAAATACTCCGCATATTCAATATCCTGAATCGGGTGTTTCATGTCGCTAACCCCTCCTTTTATTGTAAACGATAATTCCTTTTCCATCAAGTAAAACTAATATTCTGCTGCCCCCCGGCAGCAGAATATTAATCACCATTTACTTTCTTGTCGGTAATACTTCTAACCAGTAGTTGTCCGGATCGATGATAAAGTAAATACCCATCTTCGGATTCTCAAAACAGATGCAGCCCATCTCTTCGTGTTTCTTATGTGCTGCCTCGTAATCATCTACGATAAATGCAAGATGGAACTCGTTGTCACCAAGATCATAGTGATCTTTCTCCCAATCGCGGAGCCATGTCAGTTCCAGTTTATGAGTTGTCTCACCATCGCCAAGATAAACGATGATAAAGCTTCCGTCCTCAGCCTCTTTTCTGCGCACTTCCTTCAGTCCCAGGGCTTCCTCATAGAACTTTAAGGATTTGTCGAGGTCCTTTACGTTAAAGTTGTTGTGTGCAAATTTGAAATTCATGGTGTTTCCTCACTTTCATTGTTTTACTTCTTAGATTTCTTCTATAAATAATAGCGCTGCCGTCATGGATCCGGCGGCAGCCATATTCATACTGTAAATGTCTGACCCTTTTCCAGGATCTCTACGATCCGGTCACGATACCCCACAGAGCAGTCCAGTGCTTTTAGCTTCTGTGCTACATCGAACCGTCCCCAGAAATGCATCGGAATGATCACATCTGTATCAACCACTTTCATAAAATCATCGATTCCCAGATAGAACCACTGTTCCAGTCTCGGATCCAGCGGAAGGAATGCCACATCAGCCTTTCGTCCGGCCATCTTTTCAAGCTCTGCGCGATAGGCCTTTGTCATATCTTTATTCCACTGCTCGTCTTCCCCTTCCCAGTACCAGTGATTGAGATCACCTGCATGGTAAAGCTCTTTCCCATCCACTTTGCACCAGAATGCAACGCCTTCATCGGTGGACTTGAACGTCTCCACCTGAAGAACATTGTCACTCCACTCCTCATAAGGAGAAATGGAAACGGTCAGGCCTTTTAACTCTTCCGGAACCCGTTTCATCCAAATATCGGAAGAAAGAATATAACGGATCTTATCATATGTTTTAGCCAGTTCAAAAACCACATCTGAGAAATGATCTCCGTGACAATGACTGGCAAGTACGTACAATGGTTTTTCCTTCGGGATCTCCGGAAGCACTCCCTCAAAATAGTCAAATAACAGACAGGCGGAAGTGGTCTCTACCAGAAACGCACTGTGATGAATATACGTAATCTTCATACCTTAAATACCCTCTACAAAAAGCAAAAATGCCTCAAAATTGTCCTGACAATATTGAGGAAATACACAATTATTATATCACATTCACGCCCCATCTTGCAATTCTTATTATTATAATTTATAATAATTTCAGTAAAAAATATGGAGGAACCGGATATGTTAACAGTTGGAATCAAAGGCAGACAGGAAGTGTTAGTATCAGAGGCAAATTCCGCTAAAACCATGGGCAGTGGCACACTGGATGTGTTCGCAACACCGTCCATGATCGCACTGATGGAGCTGACTGCATGGAAGAGCGTTGCAGAACATCTCGATGAAGGCTGCGGTACTGTCGGCACATTGCTGAACGTGACTCATGATGCACCGACACCGTTCGGCATGAAAGTATGGTGCGAAAGTGAACTGGTGGAAGTAGACGGACGCCGCCTGGTATTTGAAGTTGCCGCTTACGACGAAAAGGGTAAGATCGGCGGAGGCCGCCACGAACGCTTTGTGATCCAGAACGAAAAATTCCAGATCAAGGCAAACAAAAAAGCTGAGTAATTAAATTTTATATAAACAAGGGAGATTACAACTATGAAGTACAATTTTGACCCGATGTACACCATCGAATGTTTCAAGGATATCGTAAACGTACCGAGCCCGGTTGGCTATTATCCGCTGATGAATCCGGTGATGGAAGCTTATGCGAAAGAGCTTGGTCACGAGATCACATTCGACAACAAGAGCACCGCATACATCACATTAGATGGTGAGGATAACTCTAAAACAGTTATGATTGGTGCACACCTTGACACCATCGGTCTCATTATCAAGAGAATCGATGCAAATGGTATGATCCGCGTAAGAAACCTTGGCGGTATCAACTTCCAGTCCATCGAAGGCGAGACAGTAACCGTACATACTCGCGACGGCAGACACTACACAGGTCTTATGGCTTGTCAGTCCCACTCCGTACATGTATTTGACGATGCTCGTACACTTCCGCGTGATGAAAATACTATGATGATCATCCTCGACGAAAAGATCAAAAATGAGGCAGACGTAAGAGCACTCGGTATTCGCCACGGTGACTTTGTTTCCATCGACCCGCGTCCGCAGTTCACACCGAACGGCTTCTTAAAGTCCAGATTCATCGATGACAAAGCTGCTGTTGCGTGCGCATTCAACGTAATCAAATATATGACAGAGAACAACCTCAAACCGAAATACCGCACAATCTTCGCATTCCCGTACTCCGAGGAGATCGGTATCGGCGGTACTTATGTTCCGGAAGAAGTTTCCGAGTTCGTAGCGATCGACATCGGCCTCATCGGCCCGGATTACGATGGAAACGAGTTCAATGTAGCGATCTGCTGCAAAGACAATGCTTCTCCGTACGATTACGAGCTGACAACACGCCTGATCAATCTCGCTGATAAGATCGGCTGTGACTATGCTGTAGATATTTTCTATCGTTACGGTACAGACGCAAGTGCTTCCTTAAAGGGCGGCAACAACCTGAAAGCTGCTGCATTCGGTATGCCGGTTTACTGCAGCCACGGTATGGAGCGTACACACATCGACAGTTTAAACAATACGATCGATCTGATGATCGCTTATGTATTAGGTGAGTACGAGAACTAAATATATGATATTCTGCGGATTCGGACCCATGTCCGGATCCTCTTTTTCTTTCTATATTTCACAAGTTTGTGCATGGTTACTTATTTAGTTACATTATATTCGTCGTTTTGCTTCTTGTAACTTATTAGGGTGTTTTGTATAATGAAAGAAAATGATTTTACAGATGTGTTTTTAATCAATAGAAAGGATTAACACTATGAAAAAAGGAATATGGCTACGATCTATCATACTGGCAAGTATTCTGTTATCCTGTATGCTGACTTGCATAATTCCTGCGTATGCTGCAACAGTTCGCATTCCATCCGCCACCGGCGCTATTACCTACGGAACTAAAACCGTCCGTATTGATGCATCCAACAGTAAAGACGGATATATTATGATGAGATATACCGGAAAAGCACCTCGCATTAAAGTCCGCATTAAACAGACCGTTGATTATACATATGACTTAAGCACAACCGGTAAATTTGAAACATTTCCTTTGACAGAGGGAAGCGGAACCTATACGATTTCCGTTTTTGAAAACATCAAGGGCAATATGTATTCTACTGCCTACACAAAACAAATTCATGTAAAAATGAAAGACCCCAACAGCACCTTCCTTTATCCGAACCAGTTCTGCAGCTATAACAGACATACAAAAGCCGTGAAAACAAGTGATGAACTAGTCGATGGCGTTACCGATACCATTGAAAAGGTAGAAGCCATCTACAAATATACCGTTGATAATATTTCTTACGACTATCAAAAGGCAAAAACAGTCCAAAGTGGTTATCTTCCCAATGTAGATGATACCCTCAAGACCAAAAAGGGAATCTGTTTTGACTACGCGGCTCTAATGACTACCATGCTTCGCACTCAGAATATTCCAACCAAACTGGTTATTGGTTTTGCAGGCAGCGTATATCACGCATGGATCAGTGTTTACACAGAAGAGCAGGGATGGATTGACAACGCCATTCATTTTGATGGTGAAAGCTGGAAATTTATGGATCCGACCTTTGCTTCAAATGGAAAAGATGACCCAAAAGTTAGTGACTATATTAACAATCCGACTAACTACATTGCCAAATTTTCTTACTAGTCGTCCCTAATGGAGGTACATGAATGGCACAGAAAAAAACACCATTTACCGATTTAGCATTATCCGGCTTCTGTTTACAGGTTTCGCTCCTGTATCAGGCAGCCGTTCCACTTTACGAGGGTCTTTCCGTTATGGCAGAAGATGCTCATACAGAAGCGGAAAAGCAGATCCTTACGGAGATGGCAAATAATCTTCGTATGGGTTTTTCTTTTAGCGAAACGATCCAAAAGGCTGGCTGTTTTCCTTCATACACGGAGGAAATGATCTTTCTAGGCGAACAGACCGGTACTTTGGATGTAACACTCAACGGTCTGGCTTCCCATTATGAAAAAGAACATAAACTGACGGAAGGCCTTCGCCGTGCACTGACTTATCCGGCTATGATGGTATGCATGCTGCTGGTTATTCTATTCGTACTCTTCGTAAAGATCATGCCGGTTTTCACAGACGTTTATGAACAGCTCGGTGCAAACATTCCTCCGATCACTCAGGCAGCCATCAACTTCGGCGGCATTGTCAGTGGTGCAGCTCTTGTTGTGATCGCGGCTCTTGCAGCATTTGTTTTCTTTGTAAAACTGTCCGGAGCCTCCGGAAAACGTCCGGCTTTTGCAGAATCCATCTTGAATTCCATCAATCAGAAATCTCAGATCAGTCACATGACTGCTCTCCGCAGATTCTGCAGTATTATTTCCGTTACACTCCGCTGTGGTCTCCGTACTGATCAGGGTTTTGAGATCGCTGAGCGCATGGTGGAACATCCGACAGTAGAAACTCAGGTAAAGAATGCACGCAAAGCAGTTATTGAAGGCACAACCTTCTACGATGCAGTGAAAGATGCAGGTCTTTTCAGCAGTTTTGATCTTCAGCTGATCCGAGTTGCAAGTCGTGCAGGTAAACTGGACACGATTCTCGGCAAGATCGCTGACGATTACGATGAAAAAACGGAGGAAGCATTGGAGACAATGATCGCTCGCATCGAACCGGTCATTGTAACAGTTCTTGCCGTTGCAGTTGGTCTCGTATTACTTTCCGTTATGTTACCACTGGCAGGCGTTCTCTCTGCGATCGGATAGGAGGCCTGATTCATGATACACGTTGAACAAAAAAAGAAACAAAACCGATCTGTTTTCGGATATCTGTTTTCCGGACTTCTCATCGGCGGCTTCTTATATTTGTTTCTGATCGGTACGCAGGGAATCGCTTCCAAAACAGAATCCGAACAGCTAAATGTACTGGATCAGGCGATCCGACGTGCTACGATTCAGTGTTATGCGATAGAAGGCCGTTATCCGCCGAGTGTGGAATATCTGGAAGAACACTACGGTATTTCCATTGATCGTGAAAAATACCATGTGTTCTACGATGGATGGGCAAGTAACATTATGCCGGATATTACCGTCTTTCCGGCATCAAAAGAAGAGGAGGGATTATCATGGCAGTAAAACGCACAAATCACTCCAATAGCGGTGCGGAACAGCTTTTTCCCGCTCTTCTGTTTTTTATATTTTTGCTTTGTACGATCTTTACGATTTTGATCGGCAGCCGTGTCTACGAAAATATTCGTGAACGCGACAACGTTTTCTTTCATACAGACACTGCCCTGGCATACATGACTAACAAGGTGCGTCAGGGTGATATCGCCGATGCAGTTTCCATCCGGGAAAACAATGGCTGTCAGGTTCTGGTCCTTACTTCTGACTATGAAGGTATTTTGTTCGAGACCTGGATCTATCAAATGGATGGAGCCCTTTGGGAATTATTCACCCAGAAAGATTCCGGTGTAGATGTTTTTTCCGGTCAGATGATCATGGACTGTGAACCACTTTCATTTGCACTCGAAACAAACGAACAGGGAAATACTCTCCTGACCATCTCCCTCGAAAGTGGCCGTGAGGCGAAAGTCTCCCTGCGCAGTACACAGAAAGGAGGGGCAACTTCATGAAACATGAACGAACTTCCTATGCATTCTTATTAGAGATGATCTGGGTGTGTGCGTTTTTCCTGATCTGTGCCAGCATTTTTGTCATGGCATTTGCCAAAGCCGAGCAAGTCAGTCGACAGGCAGATGTTTTAAATCAGGC
>JAZRLX010000182.1:0-8698 GCA_045647085.1 Pilosibacter sp. | reverse complement strand
GGTCAGCCGGAACGATCTGTGGGGTGACGGCCTGCATACACGGAGAGTGGAATGCAGTTCCGACGGTACGCAGGAAAAGTACCATAAGGATCATCCAGGTTTCCAGGCTTCCCATATACCCGGCGATCGCCATGGCAAGACCGATCAATGCAATCAGGACATCTGACAGGATCATGATCATTTTACGATTGTAGCGGTCGATCACAACACCGGAGATCGGACCGAGGATCGCTTGCGGGAAAAACGCCAGGAAAACGGCGAAGGAAACCACTGCGGCAGACTCTGTCGTATCGGTCAGATACCAGATCATGGCAAATTGGAGAACCGAGCTGGAAAATTTTGAGACTGCCTGTCCGGTCCAGATGGTAAAAAAGTTCCGCTTCCAGTTTTTTGTATATAGTTCAGCAGAATGACTGCTCATCACGAAAACCTCCTAATGAAAAATCAGTATGTTTTAGTATAGCACAAGAAGAAAAAAATGGAAAGAGGAGCAGATTGGTGTTATAATGATACTATGTGAAACAATATGTGTCGGGGAGGAATGAGGATGGCGCAGATGTATGATGTATTGGTGATCGGAGCCGGTGTTGTCGGTTGTTCGGCAGCGAGAGAGCTTTCGAAATATCAGTTAAAGATTGCAGTGGCAGAAAAAGGACCGGATGTATGTATGGAAACCAGTTCGAGAAACTCTGCGGTTCTGCATGCAGGTTATAACAACAAGCCGGGAACATTAATGGCAAAGTTTTGCGTGGAAGGAAACAGTGGTTTTGATCAGATCGCAGCGGAATTAGACATTCCATATAAGAGAACCGGTAAATTGGTGGTTGGATATACAGAAGATGACCTTGCGAAGTTAGAAAGTCTGAAAGCCCAGGGCGAGAAGAATGGTATCGTAGGCATTGAAATCGTAGACCGAGCATTTATTGATGAAAAAGCTCCGCATGTGGGCGGTAACTTTGCGATGTGGTCTCCGACAACTGCGATCTTAAGCCCATTCCAGTTTACATACGGTATGGCGGAAAATGCAGCAGACAATGGTGTTGAGTTTTATTTTGACAGTGAAGTAACTTCGATCGATCGTGATGAAGAGGGAATTTATACGGTTCATACAGCAAGCGGAGATATCCGTACACGCTGGGTGGTAAACTGTGCCGGACTTGGTTCCGACAAAGTGTCCGCAATGCTGGGAATTGATGAATATACACTTTATCCGTGCCGCGGAGAATACTATATTTTAGATAAGAGGATCGGAGATATGCTTCCGCTTCCTGCTTATCCGGTACCGAATATTAAGACAGGCGGTCTTGGCATTCACCTGACTCCGACATTGGATGGAAATATCATGGTGGGACCGAGTACCGAATATATTGATGAAAATGATAACTATGCGTCCACAAAAGGAATTATGGACATGCTGATCGAAGACGGCAGCCGCATCTTCCCTTATTTAAAGAGAGAGTATTTTATTCGTAACTTTGCAGGAATCCGTCCAAAACTGAATCCGCCGAGTATCGGTGGTTTCCATGATTTCGTGATCGAGCGAAGAGATGAGATCGCTCCGCATGCAGTGAATCTTGTGGGTATCGAGTCCCCGGGTCTGACCAGTGCAGTTCCGATTTCCAAAGAGATCGTACGTTTGATCAAAGAAGTGGAAGAATTAAAGGAAAATCCGGATTTCAACCCAATCCGTAAACGTATGGTAACGTTCCGCGACAAGTCTCGTGAAGAACAGGCGAAGCTGATCGAGGAAAATCCGGATTACGGTGAAGTGATTTGTCGCTGTGAGACGATTACAAAAGCAGAAGTGTTAGACGCGATCCGCGGACCGCTTGGTGCAAAGACGATGACTGGTGTGAAGTATCGCTGCCGTGCCATGATGGGACGTTGTCAGGGCGGATACTGCCAGACACGTATCGCAGAAATCTTAATGGAAGAAAAAGGGAACAAACCGGAGGAATTGACGTATGAACGTCGAGGTTCCTATCTTTTTACCGGGGAGGTGCGTTAAATGAATACAATTCATAAACAGGTTGTGATCATCGGCGGTGGTCCGGGTGGACTGGCAGCAGCCGTGAAAGTGAAAAAAGCCGGAGTGGATGATATTCTGATCTTAGAGCGTGAGCATGAACTTGGCGGAATTCTCCGTCAGTGTATTCACGATGGTTTTGGTCTTACTCGCTTTGGCGAGACATTGTCCGGTCCGGAATATGCCCAGAGATTCATTGATGAAGTGATGGAACTGGGAATCGAATACAAAACCGATACAACAGTGATCGGTCTGACCAAAGAGAAAAAAGTGACAGCAGTAAGCCGTGACGGTCTGGTTGAATACCAGGCTGACGCAGTGATCTTAACCATGGGATGTCGCGAGCGCACCAGAGGAGCCCTTTCGATTCCGGGTGAGCGTCCGGCGGGTGTGTTCACGGCCGGTGTGGCTCAGACTTATATCAACTTAAAGAATAAGATGGTTGGCCGAAAGGTGATCATTCTCGGATCCGGAGATATCGGAATGATCATGGCAAGACGTATGACATTAGAAGGTGCGAAGGTAGAAGCAGTGTTTGAGATCCAGCCTTATCCGAGCGGCCTTCCGAGAAATATCGAACAGTGTCTGAATGATTACGGTATTCCGCTGTTCTTAAGTCATACCGTAACAAAGATCAAAGGTCATCACCGTCTTGAATCCGTAGAAGTGAGCCGGGTGGATGAGAACCTGAATCCGATCCCGGGAACAGAAAAAGAGTATGAGTGTGATACTTTGATCCTGTCCGTTGGTCTGATCCCGGAAAATGAATTGTCTCTGATGGCAGGAGTGGAGCTGGATCCGAGAACCAAAGGAGCGATCGTCGATGAGTTCTGTCAGACAACTGTTCCGGGCATTTTTGCCGCAGGAAATGTGCTCCATGTACATGATCTGGTGGATTTCGTATCCCTGGAATCAGAAAAACTGGCTGATGCAGTGGCCAAATTTGTAAAAGAGGGCCTTCCAACCGCGGAAATTTCTGTGGAAACCGCAGGTTTTGTCGGATATACCGTTCCGCAGAAGATCACAGGCGAGACAGACGTGGTGCTTTCTTTCCGTCCGAGAAAGCCGATGCGCGAGAAGTATATTGATGTATACCAGGGAGAAAACCTGATCGCATCGAAGAAATATATGAAGCTGCTTCCGGCAGAAATGGAGAAGATCAAGATCCCGGCTGAGAAAATAAGTTCCGGAGCAAAGGTAAAGGTGGTGACAAGAGATGAATAGAACGTTAACATGTATTCTTTGCCCAAACGGCTGCGAGCTGGAAGTGATTTATGAAGGCAATGAGATTCAGTCTGTGACCGGAAATAAATGTCCGAAAGGACCGGAATATGCTGCACAGGAGATCCAGAATCCAATGCGAAACATCGCTTCTTCCGTAAATCTCGTGGGTGGTACGATGCCTCTTGTCAGTGTACGCCTGACCGGACCGATCCCGAAAGCGAAGATCATGGAGCTTATGGGAGAGATCCGAGCTGCATCCGTAAAAGCTCCGGTAAAGATCGGTGATGTGATCATTGCTGATGTACTGGGACTTGGCGTAGATGTGATCGCCACAAGAAATGTGAGTGAGAAATAAAATTACACTTGCAAAATCATTGTTTCGTAGTACAATGTCTCTTGGTTTATTCGTCTTTAAAGGGAAAGAATGTTAGGAGACAAGTGTACAATGAATCGTATTTCGAAATTATTTAAAGTAGACTTTCTTCAGGGACCGATTATCCGGTCCCTGATTATTTTTGCAATTCCGCTTTTTATTTCCAGTATCTTCCAGCAGATGTACAGCATGGTCGATACGATGATCGTGGGAAATTATCTCGGAGATCAGGCTTTGGCAGCGATGGGCGCATGCGCTTCCATCAGCGATCTTATCGTAGGTTTTTGCCTTGGTGTGGGAAGTGGAATGGCAGTTGTAACGGCCAGAAGCTTTGGCGCGGGAAATGAAAAACAAGTAAAAAAATCGGTGGCTATGACGCTCGTTCTCGGTGCTTTGGTGACCGGTGTGATTACAGGTTTGGGCAGTCTGATCTTAAGACCGCTCCTGGAACTCTTAAATACACCGGCGGAGATCATTGACCAGTCTTATAGTTATGTATCAATGATCATGGCTGGTGCCTTGGTAACACTTGCATACAATTTATGTGCAGGTATGCTGCGTGCGATCGGAAACAGTGTGACGCCATTACTTTTCCTGATCGTTGCCTCTATTCTAAACGTAGTTTTGGATATTGTATTTATCTCCAATTTTCATATGGGAATTCGCGGAGCAGCGGTTGCGACTGTGATCTCCCAGGGAATCTCAGCACTGCTCTGTGTGATCTATATCTGGAAGAAAGCTCCGATCCTGGTTCCGTCAAAAGAACATTTTTCTTTTGATAAGGGACTTTGCAGTGAATTGCTGGGTCAGGGTATTTCCATGGGACTGATGGGAAGTATCGTGTCCCTTGGTACGGTTGTTCTTCAGTACGGAATCAATGGCTTTGGTACATTGATCATTGCCGGTCATACAGCTGCGAGAAAGCTGCATTTTGTATGCATGATGTTCAGCATCACACTTTCGATGGCATGTTCCACATTCGTTTCTCAGAATAAAGGAGCAGGAAACCGTGAAAGAATCATCCGCGCGATGAAATATATGTTTGTATTTGACTTTGCATCAGGTGCAGTAGTAACTGTATTGC
Source organism: Pilosibacter sp. (assembly GCA_045647085.1). GTDB lineage: Bacteria > Bacillota > Clostridia > Lachnospirales > Lachnospiraceae > Pilosibacter. The sequence continues at coordinate 3,991 of JAZRLX010000182.1, read as the reverse complement.
TGTATTTCTTTGCAAGACCGGTGGTTCAGCTGATCACAGGTTCGACAGAAATGGTGGTTCTCGACAATGCGACGAGGTATCTTTTAGTAGCCGGACCATTCTACGCGATTCTTGGTGTGCTTTTACAGACAAGATCTGCATTGCAGGGAATCGGAGAAAAAGTACTTCCGATCATTTCCAGCGTGATCGAGATGGTTGGAAAAGTGATCTTTACCCTTGTATTCATTCCGAGGTTTGGATACACAGCAGTAATCTGGTGTGAACCGCTGATCTGGTGCGCGATGACAGCACAGCTGCTGTTCTGCTATTACAGGAATCCGTTTATACGCGGAGTGGACAAATAACGATTGTACTTTTCCTGATTGCCATTTAAAATATAATAGAGTTATTGTGCTCATCGGTGAGGAATCACCATGAGTATGTTTTGGTTTACATTTATAGAAAAAGGAATGACAGTTCAATGAAACGATTGGTAATAGGAATCCTCGCTCATGTCGATGCGGGAAAAACAACGTTATCAGAGGCAATTTTATATACGACAGGTACGATTCGGAAGCTTGGACGTGTCGATAAAAAAGATGCGTTCCTGGATACGTATGCGCTGGAGCGTGCAAGAGGAATCACAATTTTCTCAAAGCAGGCTGTGTTTGCACTTGGAGATACTTCTGTGACTCTGCTGGATACGCCGGGACATGTGGATTTTTCGTCCGAGATGGAGCGTACTCTGCAGGTGCTGGATTATGCGATCCTTGTGATCAACGGTGCAGATGGTGTTCAGGGACATACGGAAACGCTTTGGAGATTGCTGAAACGCTATCACATTCCGGTGTTTTTGTTTGTCAATAAGATGGATCAGCCCGGAACCGATAAGGAAGCACTTCTTGCCAACATTCGAAAACGTCTGGACGGTTCGGTGATCGATTTCTCTGAAGTAGGGACAGAGGATGGAAAACTGATCTATACAGGGAATGCAGATGCAGACGAATTTTTTGAAGAGTTGGCAATCTGTGATGAAAATATGATGGAATCCTATCTGGAGACCATGGAGTTGAAGGCAGATCAGGTGCGTGGTGCGATCCGTGACCGAAAATTATTCCCATGTTATTTTGGATCGGCGCTCAAATTGACCGGTGTTGAGGACTTCTTAAAGGGAATTGAGATTTGGACTGAGAATCCATCGTATCCGGAAACGTTTGGTGCTAAAGTGTTTAAGATTTCCAGAGATGACCAGGGAAATCGAATGACGCATTTGAAGATTACAGGCGGAAGTCTAAAAGTAAAGAGTTTCCTGACGGAGGATGTGGGAGAAGGAAACGAGCCTGAGAAAATCAATCAGATCCGCATTTATTCCGGAACGAAGTTTGAAATGGCAAACGAAGTGGAAGCAGGAACCATCTGCGCGATCACAGGTCCGACGCTTACAAAACCGGGACAGGGATATGGTGTGGAAAAGGAGACCGGAAGTCCGCTTCTGGAGCCGGTTTTGACCTATCAGGTAATCCTTCCGGCTGGTTACGATGCACATACCATGCTCAAAAATCTGCGCTTGCTGGAGGAGGAAGATCCACAGCTTCACATTGTCTGGAATGAGGTGCTGGCAGAAATCCAGGCACAGGTAATGGGTGATGTGCAGATGGAGATCTTAAAGAGCCAGATCAAAGAACGTTTTAATGTGGATGTAGAATTTGGCAGCGGTAATATTGTATACAAAGAGACAATTGCAAGACCGGTAGAGGGAGTAGGACATTACGAGCCTTTACGCCACTATGCGGAAGTCCATCTGTTGATGGAGCCGTTGGAACCGGGCAGCGGTCTTGTGTTTGAGGCGGATTGCAGCGAGGATGACCTTGCTCTCAATTGGCAGCGCCTGATCATGACTCATTTAGAAGAAAAACGTCATCGTGGTGTTCTGACCGGTTCTGAGATTACCGATATGAAGATCACGATCGTAGCAGGCCGTGCGCATTTAAAACATACCGAGGGCGGAGATTTCCGTCAGTCTACATACCGCGCGGTTCGTCAGGGACTGAAAGAGGCAGGATGCAGATTGTTGGAGCCGTACTATGCGTTCCGTCTGGAAGTTCCTGCGGAATCTATCGGCCGTGCCATGGCTGATGTGGAGCGTATGCAGGGCAGATTTGATGCGCCAAAGCAAGAAGAGGAGATGGCAATCCTTGAAGGAAGTGCGCCGGTTGTCAATATGCGCGACTATCAGAGAGAAGTAATCTCATATACGAAGGGACGCGGTCGTCTGATCGTCAGTCTGAAGGGATATGAACCGTGTCATAACGAAGAAGAAGTGGTTGCGCGGATCGGATATGATTTTGACATGGACTTTCAGGATCCTGCAGGTTCTGTGTTCTGTGCACATGGAGCGGGATTTGTGGTACCGTGGGATGAAGTGAAAAATTACATGCACGTGGAAAGTCCGTTGGCAAAGCGCCGTGCAGCAGGAATTGATCTGCCGGCCGGTGTAACAGAAAAACAGACAGAATATGGACGTGTGGTTGGTGCGAGCAGTATCAACGGAAGTGATGTAACTGAGGCAACAACGACCAAGAGTGCCAAGAGCAGTCCGAGACTTTCTGAGTCTTATTATGAAGATAAAGAACTTCAAGAAATCTTTTTCCGAACCTACGGCGAATCCAAACGTCAGAAACAGCAGGCATCCGGAGAAGCACGACGAGTGATCCGTCCGGAAAATCAGATGCACATGCAGAAGAAAAAAGAGGACGAGTACGATGCAGAATATCTGCTCGTGGATGGCTACAATATCATTTTTGCATGGGAAGAGTTAAAAGAACTTGCCAAGGCAAATATTGATGGAGCACGTTACCGTCTGATGGATATTCTCTGCAACTATCAAGGATATAAAAAATGTATTCTGATCGTAGTGTTTGACGCATACAAAGTGGTTGGAAATACCGGAAGTGCCATGAAATACCATAACATCAATGTGGTTTATACAAAGGAAGCGGAGACAGCGGATCAGTATATCGAAAAGCTGGCTCACAAGATCGGCGGTAAGTATCGTGTGACGGTTGCGACATCGGACGGTCTGGAACAGCTCATTATCCGCAGCCAGGGATGTCTTCTTCTTTCTGCAAAAGATCTGAAGGAAGAAGTGGAGTACGTGGAAAGTCTGATCGCAGAAGAAAAAGTCAAACTGACCACCGGACCGACAAGATCCGGAAAGAATTATCTTCTGTCTCATGCGGACGAAAAAATGCAGGAATATTTTGAAGACGTACGTCTGGGAAAAATCCGAATGGATGGCGAAGACTCTAAGACCGGTAAAGACCAGGGTCAGGGAAATAAACATAACAAAAAAAGAAAAGGATGATCAAGATGGAAAAAACGAGAGATTTTACTGAAGGGAAAATTCTTCCTCAGCTTCTTTCTTTTGCCTTTCCGGTGTTGTTAGCACTGTTTTTACAATCAATGTACGGAGCTGTGGATCTTCTTGTGGTGGGACAGTTTGCAGCAGCAGAAGATGTTTCTGCCGTTTCTACCGGAAGCCAGATCATGCACAGCATTACAACAGTGATCACAGGTCTTGCCATGGGTCTGACCGTTCTTGTTGGACAGAGGATCGGTGAAAAACGACCGGACCAGGCGGGAGCTGTTATCGGAAATGGCATTTGTCTTTTTGGTGTTCTGGCACTGATCATTACAGTGTTTATGGTCACGGGAGCTGAAGCAGCAGCGACGATCATGCATGCGCCGGCGGAGGCATTTGAGCAGACCGTTGCGTATATTCGGATCTGTTCTGCAGGAACACTCTTTATTGTCGCTTATAATCTGCTTGGCAGTATCTTCCGCGGCATTGGAGATTCTAAAATGCCGCTGATTACAGTCGCGATCGCATGTGTAGTAAATATTGTGGGCGATCTGCTGTTTGTAGCGGTTCTTCATATGGGTGCAGCCGGTGCTGCGATCGCGACGGTGCTTGCACAGGCAGTGAGCGTTGCCATGTCTCTTCTTATCATTA
>JAZRLX010000181.1:0-4370 GCA_045647085.1 Pilosibacter sp. | reverse complement strand
CCGTGTGTATTAAAATAAATATCAATGTGGTTGCCTTTTACGCCGCCGCCAACGTCCTGAGCGACATACTCTTTACCATTGATCAAAAGTCTTGTTCCCATCGGGATGACGCGTCTGTCAACTGCTACGGTATGGTTTGCTGTTGCGAGAGCACCGGAGCTGGTCTGGCGTCCCCAACCTTCAGAGCACTGGTAGCACGGACAATAAGCAGTTGTCTTAAATGTTCCGAGCGGGATCAGATTGCCGTGTACAGCAGCAGTAGCTGTTGAATAGGATAATGTCTGAGGGATTGTTACATCGCCGCAGGAGAGGCTTACTGTATAGTGAGCTTCCGGAAGGGCTTCCCATTCGATTCCAACGTGGAAACCGTAGTTGCCGGTACCGATCTCGGCAGATTCGAGGTCAGCACGATATTCGTTTGCCTCTTTTGTTTCAGTTGCAACAACTTCGCCGGTAGCATTGTCTGTTACTGTGACGGTAATAGTTTGAGAGCTTTCCGGATCAGCGGAATCCCAGAACCAGCCGGCAACAGCATTTCCCTCAATGCTGTCCAGGTGACCGTTGAGTGTCGTATTCGCGAAGGCGCAGGCTGCATTTAACATAGTAAAGAGCATTACCAGCAAAGTGGCAGCCAGTAGTCTTGTTTTTTTCATGATAAAAATATCCTTTCCGTTTCCAAGTTTTAAACTATTAAAAAAGTATGATTGATTTGTAACAAAAATGTAACAACTTGGAAACAAGTAGTTTTTTACCATGAAAAAACGTATTTGTCAAGGGTTTAACGAAAAGAAAAGGCGAAAAGTGGGAAAAAACACATGAAAATCCCCCAAAACAGGGCCATTTTGCGGGTTTCTTAGCCTGAAGTGGGGGATTTGGTTTTGTTAAAATATGTATGGATTATTTTGCAGCATAGACATCCACGGTCTGTGTGCCAAATGCAAGAGCTTCGGCGTGGGTTGCAAAGAAAATATCCACTTTTTTACCGTTTACACTGCTTCCTTTGTCCTCAACGGTGTAAGTAATGCCATCGATGACGAGTTTGGTACCGATCGGGAACAGGTTCAGATCAGCGGAAAGTGTATGGTTTGCTTTCGGGATCGTACCGGAGTAAGTCTTTGTATAACCACCGGAGCATCTTTGACAGTTGCAGTAACCGGTTGCTTTGAATTCGCCGAGATATTCGCCCGGTTCTGCAGTTTCTTTTTTCAGAGCAGTCGGTGTCGGCTCTGCACTTGATTTATCAGCAGAAGATGATCTCTCTACTGTTGTCTTGCTTGTAGAAGGTGAAACAGCTTCCTCCGTGCTAGCCATGTAGCCCGGTCCCAGAGCAATTTTATCAGCCGGGATATCTTTTGATGCAGCAGCGGAAGTTTCATTAGCCTGTGTGGAAGCTTCTTTAACAGCTTCCGGAATCAGAGTAACTGCATTTGTGGAATCGGCAGTAGTTTTTGCTGCAAGTAAAGCATCTTTCGATACAGAGTAAGTACCGATCAGCGGAGCCTTTTCTGTACCGGAAATGGCTGCTGCAGTTACGGTAAATGTTTCACCATTTAACTTCGTCCAGTCCACTTGGCAGGAAAATCCATGGTTTGCAGAACCCAGAGCGATTTTTAAATCTTCACGCGGAAGAAGAGCCTGTGTCATTGTAAAAGTATTGGCTCCCGGACCTTCACCGGAGGAAATGGTAATTTCTACGGATACACATTCTTCCGGAACCTCTGCATTCCATGCCCAACCGGTGATGGAATCAGCCGTAACTGTGTCCAGATGACCGGAAAGCTGAGCCGCAAATGCCGGGATCATAGTAATAGAAGAAAGTAAGAACGCAGTGCCGAAGGTTGCCAAACGGCAGAGTAGACTTTTTTTCATATGTGGCCTCACAATCATACATAATCAATAAGAAATCATTAAAATTACTAACTTATTTCATTATATTTACAAATATATTAAATGTCAAGAATTGGAGGCGATGTGCGTGCGCGAGCCGCAGAATTGCCACGTTTAAAATATGAAAAAAGTCTTAAATAGAAAAGAAAGTCTTGACAAATGACGCCTCTGGTTATATAGTAACAACTGTAAATGTTAGCACTCCACTGAAAAGAGTGCTAATAAAACGAAAGAGGTGAGATTGTGGAGCTGGATGCAAGAAAAGAAAAGATATTAAAGGCAATTATCCAGACATATTTGGAAACAGGTGAACCGGTTGGTTCAAGAACTATCTCCAAGTATTCCGATCTGAAATTAAGCTCTGCAACGATCCGGAATGAGATGTCTGATCTGGAAGAAATGGGATATATCATCCAGCCGCATACGTCTGCGGGACGAATTCCTTCCGATAAAGGCTATCGCTTCTATGTTGACCAGATCATTCGCGAGAAAGAAAGCCAGGTCAACGAGATGCAGGAGATCATGATCCAGAGGGTAGACCGTGTGGAACTTCTTTTAAAACACATGGCTCAGATCCTGGCAGCCAACACAAACTATGCAACGATGATCAGCGGACCGACCTCCAACCTGACGAAGTTGAAATTCATTCAGCTTTCCAGAGTGGAAGAGAAAAAGCTTTTGATCGTTGTGGTGGTGGAAGGCAATATTATCCGTAACTCATTCGTTAATCTGGAAGAGGACCTGACAAACGAAGATGTATTGAATCTGAACATTCTGCTCAATAATAGTCTGAATGGTTTGACCATTCAGGAGATCAACCTCGGTATGATCGCGAAACTGAAAGAGCAGGCCGGTATTCACAAGCAGGTGATCGAGTTGGTGTTAAATGAAGTTTCCGAAGCCATTCAGGCACAGGACGCAGACCTTCAGATCTACACCAGCGGTGCGACAAACATTTTCAAATATCCGGAGCTTTCTGATACACAGAAAGCCAGCCAGCTGCTGAATACATTGGAACATAAGGAACTGTTGAAAGGTCTGTTTGACGACAAACAGCTTCCGGCAGTATCAGATCCGCAGATTCAGGTTTATATCGGAGATGAGACACCGATCCAGTCCATGAAAGACTGCAGCGTGGTCACCGCAAACTATGTGCTCGGTGACGGACTCCGCGGAACCATCGGTATCATCGGTCCAAAGCGAATGGATTACGAAAAGGTAGTAGGCACTCTGCGAACTCTTGTTTCGCAGTTAAATGATACTTTTAATCAATAAATATTGAAAGGTGACGATTTCAAGTGGCAGAAAAAGACTTAGAAAAGGGAAACCTTGAGGAAGAAGTAAAAGAGACAGAAACTCCGGAGACTGCAGAAGCAGCAGAGGAAACTGCAGAGGAAGTTGCTGCAGAGGAAACTGCAGAAGAAGCAGAGGACGGAAAAGAAGGTAAAAAAGAGAAGAAAGGTTTCTTCTCCAAGAAAAAAGATCCGAGAGATACTCAGATCGAAGAACTGACAGACAGACTGAAACGCAATATGGCAGAGTTTGATAACTTCCGTAAGCGTACAGAAAAAGAAAAGTCAGCGATGTACGAGATCGGCGCGAAAGATGTGATCTCCAAGATCCTCCCGGTGGTGGATAACTTTGAGAGAGGTCTTGCAGCGATCCCGGAAGAGATGAAGGGAACTCCGGTCGAGGACGGCATGGAGAAGATCTACAAACAGCTGATGAAAACACTGGAAGACATGGGCGTAAAGCCGATCGAAGCAGTGGGAAAAGAGTTTGATCCGAATTTCCACAATGCAGTGATGCATACAGAAGATGAAAATCTCGGTGAGAACACAGTGGCAGCAGAATTCCAGAAAGGTTACACTTACAGAGATTCTGTGATCCGCCACAGCATGGTGCAGGTAGCAAACTAACATCCCGTATAGTTAACAGATAGAAATTTCATTTTTTCAGGAGGAAAAAATCATGGGTAAAATTATTGGTATTGACTTAGGTACAACAAATAGCTGTGTAGCTGTAATGGAAGGTGGTAAACCAACAGTTATCGCTAACGCAGAGGGCGTTAGAACAACTCCGTCCATCGTTGCTTTTGCAAAGAACGGCGACCGTTTAGTTGGTGATCCGGCGAAACGTCAGGCTGTAACAAACGCTGACAGAACAATCTCTTCCATCAAGAGACACATGGGTACAGACTACAAAGTAACAATTGAAGATAAGAAGTACACACCGCAGGAAATCTCTGCAATGATCCTTCAGAAATTAAAAGCAGACGCAGAAGCTTACCTTGGTGAGAAGGTAACAGAGGCTGTTATCACAGTTCCGGCTTACTTCAACGATGCTCAGCGTCAGGCTACAAAAGATGCAGGCCGTATCGCAGGTCTTGATGTAAAACGTATCATCAACGAACCGACAGCAGCAGCTTTGGCATATGGTCTTGACAATGAAAAAGAACAGAAAATCATGGTATATGACCTTGG
>JAZRLX010000180.1:0-2510 GCA_045647085.1 Pilosibacter sp. | reverse complement strand
GATTATATTGGTGATCAGGTTCGTTTCATGGCATATCTGGCTGAAGCAGGAGAAATGGAATCTGTATGTTCCTTTGCAGACAAATATGCTCTTCCGACTATGAATATGATCTGTGAACAGGTGAAGAAACGTGGTACATTTGTGGGTATCATGGAGTATTTAGAAAAGGCTTGTGGAATTCTTCAGGCAGCGATCAAGTTTGATGGTATCGTAGAATGTAAAAAGGATTTGAATCCACCGATCGAAAACGAGGAAGCACACATAATTAATACAGCAGGTATCAATAACTGTGGTGGAAAATGTGTGATTCGTCCGGAAGTGCAGGATGGCTGCATGTTAAATATCAGCAGTGATTTCAGCAGCAACAATCCGCAGATTCGTGCATGTGTTCGTGGACGTGGTTATAGAAAGACATACTTAAATCCGGGTCGTCTTCGCTATCCGATGAAGAGAATCGGAGAACGTGGCAGCGGAAAATTTGAGAGGATCACTTGGGAAGAGGCGGCTGACCTGATCGCTTCTCAGTGGATCCGGATCCGCGATACATATGGTCCGAGTTCTCGACATGTGATCTATGGATGTGGCGTGACAGGAATCATGCGTCCGGGTATTTTGGCAAAACGACTTCTTGCTCTGGATGGCGGTTATCTGGATTATTTTAACTCTTATAGTTCAGCGGCAGCCGGATATATGACTCCATACATTTTTGGTACAAGAACGACCGGAAACAGCCCGCAGGATATGCTCAATACGAAGCTTTTGATCCTCTGGGGTGACAATTCTGTTGAGACGATTTTCGGTACCGAACGTAATTATTATTTATCAAAGATCAAAGAACGTGGTATTCGTGTGATCGTGGTGGATCCGCGTCTTAGCAATACAGCGATCGCATATGCAGATCAGTGGATCGGACTTCGTCCGGCGACAGACAGTGCTTTGGCAGATGCTATGGCATATGTGATCTGGTCAGAAGGACTGCAGGATCAGGCATTTATGGATAAATACTGCCTTGGTTTTGATGAAGAGCATATGCCGGAAGGAATTCCGTCCGGAGAAAGTTATAAGACCTATCTGTTTGGTGAAAAAGACGGAATCGCAAAAACTCCTGAGTGGGCAGAAGCGATCACAGGTGTTCCGGCAGAAACGATCCGTTTGTTTGCAAGAGAGTATGCGACGACAAAACCGGCTTGTCTTATCATGGGACTTGGTCCGCAGCGTCATGGTAATGGCGAGCAGACAACGAAGAATCTCTGTACTTTGGCCTGCATGACAGGAAACGTAGGAATTTCCGGAGGAGGAGCAGCAGGAACGACGGATGTAAAAGAGCATAATGGTATTTCATTATTTACCAATACGGCAACGAATCCATATCCGGGAAAAATTCCGGTATTCCTTTGGACAAAAGCCATTGAACATGGCACAGAAATGACACCGAAGGGAGACCGACTGACCGGTGTGGAGAAACTGGACAGCAATATTCGCATGATCTTCAATCTGGCCGGAAATACTCTGATCAATCAGCATTCCGATGTCAACGATACGATCCGCATCTTAAAAGATGATACGAAATGCCAGTTTATCATCGGTTCAGACATTTTTATGACGCCGAGTGCCCGTTATGCGGATATTCTCCTTCCGGCAACATCTGTGTTTGAGGGAAACAATATTGTTGCTCCATGGCTTGGTACAAACTTTATTCTCAGAAATAATAAAGCGATCGAGCCGTTGTTTGGATGTCGATTTGAGTGGGAATGGTTGAAAGATGTGGCAGAACGTCTTGGACTTTACGATGCGTTTATCGATGGAAAGCCTGAGGCTGAGCAGTGGTTAAAAGAGTGCTATGAGATTCTCAGAACACGTGAGCCGGAATTGCCGGATTATGAGACTTTCTGCGAACTTGGAGCATGGCAGTATACAGAGCAGATCAACCATATCGCATTCCGGAAAGAGATCGAAGATCCGGAACATCATCCGTTTGCGACACCGTCCGGAAAAATTGAGATTTTCTCCAAACGCTTATATGAGTTTGAACAGGAAGATATTCCTGCAATCCCGTGCTATCTGCCGTGTCCGGAAGGTCCGGAGGATCCGATTCGCGAGAAATATCCGCTTCAGCTTATGGGCTGGCATACAAGAAGACGCTGCCATACGGTCCATGATAATAATGAGTATCAGGATGAGATTGAAATGCCTGGTCTTTGGATCCATCCGCAGGATGCTGCAGCTCGTGAGATTGAAGACGGAGATTACGTAGAAGTGTTCAATGGAAGAGGCTGTGTACGAATTCCGGCGGTTGTTACAGAACGAATCGTTCCGGGCGTTGTGGCCATGTCTCAAGGTGGCTGGTTTACACCGGACAAAGACGGTGTAGATATCCGAGGATCCATCAACGTGCTGACTTCAGCTGCAAATCCAAGTCCGCTGGCTAAAGGTAATCCGCAGCATACAAATCTGGCAGAAGTTAGAAAAGTGAAAGCCGATTAAGACAATAAAACGCGCCAACGTCGATT
>JAZRLX010000179.1:0-12646 GCA_045647085.1 Pilosibacter sp. | reverse complement strand
CCAGCTTCTTTGTGGCAGAAGCAAAGGTCTCATTGTTTGTCCAGCTGTGTCTCGGGTTTGTGCACAGGATCCAGAGACCCTTGATCTCACCTGCGTTGATGCCTTCGATGATCTGGTTATAAGTCTTTGTCGGTTTTTCTGCCAGCATGCTCTCATCCACGCCGAGAACATCTGCAATACGCGCTCTTCTTGCCGGGTTTGTGAAATCACCACCGCCGAAGAATACTGCAGTGTTACTGTATGCACGGGATCCCATCGCATTGCACTGACCTGTGATGGAGTTAGCACCTGTACCAGGTTTACCGATGTTTCCTGTCATGAGAGCCAGGTTGATGATCGCCTGCGCAGTACGAACTGCCTCATAACCCTGGTTGACACCCATGGTCCACCAGAAGGAAACTCTCTTACCGTTGTGGATCAGTTCCACAAGTTCTAAGATCTGCTCTTTAGAAAGACCGGTTCCCTCTACGCCGCGCTCTAATGTATAAGCTTTTACGAATTCCTTGAAATCCTCAAACTTCTCTGTATGCTCTGCAATGAATGTGTAATCCAGGTAATCTTTTTCGATCAGCTGGTTCGCGATCGTATAGAGAAGAAGCAGATCGCTCTTCCATTTCAGACCGTACCAGTGATCTGCATTCATGGCTGTCTCGGATCTTCTCGGATCGATCACGATCACTTTATGACCCGGAACCTTGTTCTGGCGCACTCTGCCCCAGAGGATCGGATGTGCAACAACCGGATTCGCACCGATGAAAATGATCGTATCGGATAACTCCAGATCCTGAAGTGTATAACCCGGGGCATCGAAACCGTAGCTCTGCTTGTGAGCCACAACAGCTGTCGCCATGCAAAGACGCGTATTACCGTCTACGTTTGTCTTTAAATAGTTGCGCATAACATGGCCAAAGAGCGCAAACTCTTCCATGGTAAGCTGACCGGTACTGATACCTGCTACACTTTCCGGACCATATTTTGCCTGAATTTCTTTTAATTTGTCTGCCACATGTTTAAAACCTTCGTCCCAGGAAACTTCCTTAAAGGAACCGTCCTCCTGACGGATCTTCGGAAGGCTGTTCGGTTTGACTGTGGTCTGCTGCTTATCTAAGGACAGTCCCTTGATACAGCTGAAGCCATTGTTGACAGGATAACCCGGTGTCGGAACCACCTTCACGATACGGTTGTTCTCTACGTAAAAATCCAGATTACAGTCAAGGGCACAGTAATTACAAGTTGATTGAATTTTCTTCATATGCCTTATTCTCTCCTATCGGTCGAAATGAATGCCGCCCCAATAAATATTATTCTTCATAATTGTCTCCGGCATAAGCTCAACGCCCTCAAGCGCCCACTTCTTGTACTCCTCAAATCCCACACGGTCAATGATATAACCGATGTGTTCTTTTCTCGCCGGAGCATCCGGAGAAATGTACTTATCTACAAATGCGTATGTGTTCTGAATGATCTTGATGATATTTTCCGCATCTGCCCAGATCAAGAAATCTTCACCGAGACGCGGATTTCTCTTACCGGTTCTGCCCATGATGGTCAGCTTGTAGTATTTTTTCTTGCTTCTTGTGAACGCACGTGTCGGACACTTTGTAACACAAACACCACAGCCGACACATTTTTCTTCATCACGTACGATCTTGTTATTTTCTACGCGAAGAGCATTTACCGAAAGGCTCTTACAACCTTTCACACATGCCTGACAGTTTACACAGCGGCTCGGATCATACTGCGGCATTGTCTGTCCGATGATACCGAAGTCATGCATTCTCGCTTTCGCACAGTCATTAGAACAGCCTGTGAGAGCGATCTTAAAATGAAGATCATGCGGGAATACGGCTTTCTCGATCTTCTTTGCCAGCTCTGCTGTATTATAGTTGGCAAACGGGCAAACGTTGTTACCGATACATGCACTGATATTTCTTGTACCGGAAGCCGGATAACCGCTGCCCGGCTTTTCCTGGTTGATATCCAGCATTTCGATGATCGGCTGTAATTTCTCGTTGATCGCATCCATGTCCTCGAAACGAATGCCTTCGATCTCGAAGCCCCGTCTTGTAGTCAGATGTACATAACCGTTACCGTAAGCCTGGGCAATCACCTGCACCATACCAAGGACTTCCGCGTTGAGGTAGCCGCCCGGAACACGGATTCTGGAAGCTCCGATTCCACGCTGTTTGGATACACGGAACGCATTTTTCTTTAATTTCTTTGTATTAATATCCAATCCCATGTGATACCTCCTAGTCGATCAGTTCTTTGCCGTCCACATAGTTAAATACCGGACCATCCAGGCAGATATATGTGGAACCGATCTTACAGTGACCGCATTTTCCGAGTCCGCAGCACATCTTTCTTTCATTAGAAATCCAGATGTTCTTTTCCGGAACACCAAGCTTTAAGATTTCCATAACGGTAAATTTGATCATGATCGGTGGTCCAACACAGATAAATGCAGTATTTTCGATATTTTCAAATTTCAGATCCGGAATGTATTTCGTAACCATTCCCTTCGGACCTTCGTAGTCTTCCGGAGCAGTATCTACTGTCTGGATCACGTTGATATTCTTTTTCCAGAACTCAAAATCATCTTTAAAAAGAACATCCTTCGGAGATTTGAAACCTGCGATCACCGTTGTGCTCACGGCTTCGTCTGTGTGATGAGCAAAATAGTCTACAACGCCGCGAACCGGAGAAAGACCGGTACCGCCGGCAACAACTACCAGCTCTTTTCCTTTATAATTTTCGATCTCAAAACCATTTCCATACGGTCCACGGATAAAGAATTTATCGCCAACATAGTTTTCAAAAATCTCATTGGTTACTTTACCTACACGGCGGATCGTAAAATCAACGGTACCATCACCGATACCACTGACAGAAATCGGTGCTTCACCGTACTTCGGAATGGAAACCTCGAAGAACTGGCCCGGTTTCGCCTCACCGTGAAATTCCATGCGGAATGTATACTCAAGATCTGTATGCTTGATTACTTCTTTGATTGTTGAAAGCTGTGGAATATAGTGGTTTGTCATGCTTCACTTTCCTCCTTTGCTAATCGGTTCACGCAGTTGGAGTAGGAAATGTACTCCGGACAAACGTCGTCACAACGACCGCATCCAACGCACATCGGATAACCGAAACGTTTCTCATAATCATAGATCTTATGCATCACTTTAAAACGCATTCTGTCGCCCTGACTCTTACGGAATCCATGTCCGCCGGCCATCTCTGTATAACCGTCGATCTGGCAAGACGCCCAGACTCTTCTTCTCTCACCGACTTTTTCATTGTCACGGTAGAAAATATCCTGCATTGTGAAGCAGGTACAAGTCGGACATACAAAGTTACAACGACCGCACTTGATACATCTTGCACCGTACTCCTGCCAGATTTCATTGGTAAAGCTGTCATTGGACAGATTTTTCGGAAGTGTCACTTTCTCCTTATTTTCTGTCACATAGTCCGGAGTTACCTCTGCAACTTTGATTGCCTCATCAGTCATCGCCTCAGCGCAGATCAGTTCGTTCAGTTCACTGCATTTCACGTCCATGTATACAGTATCCTGATCCACTTTTACATATGCATCGTAGTTATCAGACTTGTTGGTTCCCATGCTTACACAGAAGCCGGATGCACAGGTATTTTCACATCCCATAAGGATAAATTTCGCACGCTCTCTGACCCTCGCATAATAGAAGTCTTCGAAACCATTCTTCAGATAAATCTCATCCAGGCGTTTTACTGCATGAAGATCGCAGGAACGTAAAAAGATCAGAATATCTTTCTCCGGACCCTTCGGAACAGTTGTCTGGTCCTCTGTAAAATAGAACAGAGTTTCATTGATCGCTAATAAAACCTCTTTAAAAGAATAATCGGATTTTTTATTCCACTCAATCTCATCCAATGTACTTACTTTTCCGTAACGGATGATATCGGTGTCAGAAAAACATCCTTCGCCTTCCATCAGCACCGGTGCAAAAATGTCATATTTCTTTGCCCACTGACGGAACATACCATCTGCTTTCGCTTTTGATAACTGGTATCCCATAATGACTCCTTTCTCTCTTTCATCATGCCCGGATTTCTCCACATGACCGAGTGTCCCTAGTATCTTCCATCTTATCAATAAACAAAAAAAGATTCTGTGAGATACATCACAGAATCTTTTTTGTCATTTATTTCCTATGTTTTTGCCAAGTTTTTTGTCTGATTATTGTGCAATTTCACCAGTTTTGTAAAAATGTGCCATTTTCGCCGGATCAGAAATAAAAATCCTTTTTTTCTTGATGGAGATCAGTCCTGCATCAGTCAGGATCGAGCAGACTCTCGATGTGGTCTCTCTCGGAACTCCCAGCATATCTGCAAGGAATGTAATAGAAAGGTTCATATCGATCTCAATGCCATCCTCGGTTTCCACACCGAAGTCCCTGGAAAGCTTCCAAAGTTTTGCAGCCATCTTTCGCTCCAGGTAAATACTGCTGGTCGTATTTTTCAGCTGATGGCCCAAACGCCAGATTTTTCGTTCCTGAGCTTCCAGCACTTGCTTTGTCAGCTGGAAATCTGCTGCCATCTGCTTTGCAAACTCCTGAACCGGAAACGCGAGAAGTTTACTCTTCTCGATCGTCTCACAATATGTGGAGGATGTATGATTGTTGAACAAATGCTCATTTAATAGAGAACCGTATCCAAATACAAAGAGAATTTTTCGTTTCCCATCATTGGTCAGATTGTAGATGATCGATTTTCCGGTCAGCTGAAAATAGATATAATCCACAGACTCTCGTGCACGCATCAAAAGTGTTCCTTTCGGAACTTCCACGATTTTTCCGCACTTAACCAGTGCTTCTGCTGTTTTCGGATCGATTCCTTCAAAAAATTTCAGATGATTGACATGCTTCCTCACGCCCATAGGGTTCCCTCATTTCTCCTCTGCCTAAATCCTGTTCTCTCCTCTTTCGGAGAATATTATTTCCATTATAGCATAGAGTCTCCACATAATGGAACACCCTATCTGATTTTATTTTAGGACCGGATAACGATTACTCACAAATCCGGAACATGTTTTTATCGTAATCGATAAGCCCCTCGCTCCTCATCTTACTCAGTTCCCTCGTCAATGCGCTTCGATCTGTGCATAAATAATCAGCCAGTTCAATTCTGCCAAGCGGGATCTCAAAATATCGGCTTTCCTGTCTTTGAGCCTCCTGGGATAGATAGGACAAAATCTTCTCTCTCAATGTTTTCTTGGATACAACTTCTATCTTTTCCATCAGAGACTGATTTTTATTCGACAGCATCACAACCATATTTTTGATGATCTGCTGATGAAATGCACAAGAATTACAGCAAGTACTCATTACACGTTCAAAAGGCATCCACAAAACTTCTGTATTCTCTGCGGCAACAAACGTAACGATGGATGTCGAATCATTGCCACAGGCAAAGGATTCTCCAAACAGATGCCCTCTTGTCATCCTGGTCATGATCGTTGCATTTCCCCAGACATCTTCTTTGACCATATGCACGGAACCACTGATCACAACGCCGATATTTTTGATCGCATCCTGTTCAAAGGCAATATACTCTCCCTTTGTGTAGATTTTTAAATAACCGCCAAGGCACCCTAAAAGAATCCCGATGTTTTCTCTCTCAATCCCCCGGAACATGACCATATCTGCCAACTGCTCATATTGAATTCCCATGCAACTGCTCCTTTTTCTTCAGCAAAATTACTTTTATTATACCTGATTCATAGAAATGTTGCAATTGCAACATTGTTAAAAAGAGAATGCAGTACAATGTCACTCATCATACTGCATTCTCTCTTACTCAAGAATATTTATTAAATTCTAAAAAATCAAATGTGCGCAAACTGCGATCACCGGTAATGTCACGATTGTTCTCTCTAAAAAGATAATGAACAGATCCTTCAAAGATACCGGGATCTTGCTTCCCATAATAATACTGCCGATCTCGGACATATAGATCAGCTGGGTAACGCTGGTAGCTGCAACGACAAATCTGGTGATCTCTGGTTCAAAACCGGCTGCGATCACGCTTGGCAGGAACATATCTGCAAATCCTACGATCACGGTCTGACTGGCAGCTGCTGCCTCCGGAATCTGCAGTGCCTGATACAGCGGGATAAATGGCAATCCCATAATTCGGAAAACAGGAGTATACTCCGCTATGATCAAAGCCACAGTACCCATTGCCAGAATAACCGGCAATGTACCCATCCACATTTCCAGCACATTTTCAAAACCTTCTTTAAAAAATGTATGCAGTCCAGGTGCATTCTCACCCTTTTTCAGTGCCAGTGACAGACCATACTGAAAGGAGCTCATTCCCTCCGGGATATCTTCTTTATGGGATACGGCCGTGGCATATGTGTCCGGAACTTTCGATAACGGAGGAAGTTTTGGCACGATAACTGCAGCCACAACTCCGGCCAGTGAAACAACACCATAGAATGGCAGGAACATGTGCTCTAAGCCCACTTCACTGATTACCACCAGGCTGAATGTAATACTAACGGCAGAGAACGTAGTTGCGATCACCGCAGCTTCTCTTTTGGAGTAAAAACCGTCTTCATACTGTTTGCTGGTCAGCAATACTCCGATGGAACCGTCTCCCAGCCAGGATGCCACACAATCCAGTGCACTTCTTCCCGGCAGATTAAATACCGGACGCATCAGTTTGATCAGCAAAGCTCCAAAAAAGTCCAGCAGACCGTAGTTAAGCAGCAATGACAGTAATAATCCTGCCAGCAAAAATACGCAGACAAGGATCGGCATCAGATCATACAGAACTACGCCTCCGGTAATATCACCAATAATTATTTCCGGACCGATCCCGGTAAACATCATCAGTGCAAAAACAAAACCGGTCATTCTTACCCAAAACCAGAATCCTTTTACTCCGAACAGATTGTTCAGTTTTGGATCATTGCTGATAAATGAAATCGGTCGAAGCTTGTGAATGATCGTGAGAACAGCGCTGATGGAAATCAGGAGGCAGATAACCAGTGTGCTGTATTCTCCCATAAAATCCAACAGCAAATTTGCCAGGATCGCGATCGGTATCGTCAGGTTGCCGTCATGATTCACCGGTGTGACAAAAAGTAAAATTCCGATCAACGACGGGATCAGAAATTTGTAGAATCGTTTTTCTTTCAGTAAGTTCATATCGTTTCCTTAATTAAAATAAATATAGTCTGTGCATAGGCGCACAGTTTAATACTCTATCTTATTTTAATCATTATTTCAAGTATTATTTTAAATTGTTTTGAATTTTTATGCATCATATTCCTTGATCCGGATACAAAAAGGGTCGTTGTTTCCAACGACCCTAAAATCACATATTCATTTTATTAGAATATTTCTTACATTCTGGAAGCAGCCGGTTTCACATCTGCCGGGATCGGGCACTGGTACGGTTTTCCACCTGTTGCCTCATTGAACTCTGCCTTCGCAGCCTCAATGATCTGCGGATTCTCAATCGCCTTGATCGCTGCATCTGCAAGAACCTCAGCTGCATATGTCTGACCCTTGTGAGCGACAGAGGATTTACCCTGTGCAACCATCTGCCAGGAATGAGCCGGTGAACCTGCTGCATATGTAGCAGCAACGAACTGAGCTGTCGGAGCACAGTAGCTTGCATCACCCACGTCGGAAGAACCCATAAAGTTCTCATCACGATGCTCGTGCGGTACTACGAATTTATGCATCGGTCCCTCTTCTTTAATTCTCTTGAGAGTTGCGTCTTTAATCTTCTTAGTAGAACAGGAAAGACCCAGTTCAGCTGCAAACTGTGCTGCACTGAATGTATTTGTGAACTGCTGAGCGTAAGCGATCTCTTCGTCTGTATACTCCGGAACGCCAACCTTCTCCATGGACTCGTGAAGCAGATCTTCCAGAACACTGTTGGAGATCACGTTGGAACAACCCTTATCGAAGATGATCTCAACTTCTGTCTCTGTCATGAGAGCAGCACCTCTTGCGATCTTCTGTACGCGCTCGTAAAGTGCAAGTACTTTTTCTGTATTGATGGAACGGATCAGGTAAAGAACGGTTGCATGAGCCTGAACTACGTTCGGGGAAATTCCGCCTGTGTCAAGAACTGCGTAGTGGATTCTGTCTGTAGACTCCATATGCTCACGCATATAGTTTACACCAACGTTCATAAGCTCAACTGCGTCAAGTGCGGAACGTCCGAGATGCGGAGAACCTGCTGCATGAGCTGTTGTTCCGTGGAATTTGAAGTATACCTGACAGTTTGCCTGGAAGGAACCTGTCATAACGCCGTTTGCTCCGCCCGGATGCCAGGAAAGGATCATATCACAGATGCTGAACGCACCGGATCTTGCCATATATGCCTTACCGGAACCGCCCTCTTCACCCGGACAGCCAAAGAATACAATTGTACCTTCTTTTCCTGTCTCTTTGAAATAATCACGTAACATCATCGCTGCACCGATTCCTGCTACGCCAAGAAGATGATGGCCACAGCCATGACCGCAAGTAGTACCCTCACGTGCGATCTTCTCTGCCACGTCTGCCTGCTGGCTCATACCGTCAAGAGCATCGAACTCGCCAAGGATACCGATGACCGGTTTACCGTGGCCGTATGTTGCTTTGTAAGCAGTCTCGATCTCACCAATACCGGTCTCTACTTCGAAACCTTCTTCTTTTAAGAAATCAACCATTGCTTTTGCAGATTTGTGCTCTGCGAATTTCAGTTCCGCATAGTCCCAGATCTGATCGGACAGAGCCGCCATTTTGTCATGATATTTGTGCATAATACTTCTCCTTTCTTTATTAAAGCCTGGACGCCGCTGGTTTCACATCTGCCGGAATTGGACAAACGTATGGTTTTCCACCCGTGACTTCCCAAAACTCTACTTTCGCTTTTTCAATAATCTCCGGTTTTTCCAGTGCTTGAATCGCTGCATCAGCCAAAACTTCTGCTGCGTACATCTGCCCTTTGTGAGCAATAGATGCTTTTCCTTGCGCAACCATCTGCCAGGAATGACCTGGTGTACCTGCTGCATAAGTCGCAGCTACAAACTGAGCCGTCGGTGCACAGTAGCTTGCATCACCTGTGTCCGCAGATCCCATCAAATACACATCACGATGTTCATGAGGAACAACAAATTTATGCATTGGTCCATCTTCGCGCACTTTCTTTAAAACCTCAGCTTTTATTTTATTTGTAACACTGGCAACACCTAAATCAGCTGCAAATTGAGCTTCACTAAGGGTATTGGTAAACTGTTGTGCATAATCCAGCTCTTCTTCTGTATACTCAGGGACCCCTACACGCTCCATGGATTCATAAAGCAGCTGTTCAATCACACTATTTGAAATCACATTAGAACATGCTTTATCAAAAATTATCTCTACTTCAGTTTCTGTCATCAATGCTGCACCCATCGCAATCTTTTTTACACGTTCGTAAAGAGCTAATACCTTTTCCGTATCTATAGAACGGATCAAATAGAGAACGGTTGCTTTCGCCTGAACTACATTCGGTGAGATTCCACCTGTATCTAAAACTGCATAATGGATTCTGTCCGTGGATTCCATATGTTCGCGCATATAGTTTACACCCACGTTCATAAGTTCTACTGCATCAAGTGCAGAACGGCCAAGGTGAGGAGAACCGGCTGCATGAGCTGTTGTTCCTTTAAATTTAAAATACACCTGACAGTTCGCTTGATAAGAACCTGTCACAACACTATTGATTCCTGCCGGATGCCATTTGATTATCATATCACATATATCAAACACACCGTCTCGAGCCATGTACGCCTTACCTGATCCACCTTCTTCACCCGGACAACCGTAAAATACAACAGTTCCTTCTGCTCCGGTCTCAACCAGATAGTCACGAATGATCATTGATGCACCAATACCGGCTGTTCCAAGCAGGTGATGACCACATCCATGTCCATTGTTTGTTCCTTCACGTTGCAATTTCTCTGCCACATCGGCTTTTTGACTCATACCGGAAAGTGCATCAAACTCACCAAGAATGCCAATCACAGGTTTTCCATGACCAAATGTTGCCTTATAAGCAGTTTCAATTCCACCAAGTCCTGTCTCAATTTCAAATCCTTCAGCCTTTAGAAACTGAATCATAGTTTCTGCAGATTTGTGTTCTGCAAACTTCAATTCGGCATAATCCCAGATTTGATCCGAGAGATTAGCCAGCTTCTCATAATACTTGTGCATCACATAGCTCCTTTCTGTGCATATTTTTACTACATATGTGCTTCAATCGGAATGAAAACTCTGGAAGATTCCAACTCTTCACTCTTTTTTCTCTCTTCTTTCGCCGCTGTGATCGCCATCTCACAGAATGTCATCTGCGCACCAACCGGAAGTTTTCCACGGCGATCCGGCTTCTCATAAGTACCGTCCGGCTGCTGAACATGGGCTTTCAGATTATCCTCCAACTGAATCTCCATGTATCTGCGAACACGATCCTTTAATTCATCCTTCAGAACCGGGAACATAATCTCCACACGTCGGTCTAAATTTCGCGGCATCCAGTCCGCGCTGCCCATATAAATCTCTTCGCTGCCGTCATTTTCAAAAATGAATACTCGTGCATGTTCTAAGAATTCGCCCACGATAGAACGAACCTCGATATTCTCAGAAAGTCCCGGGATTCCGGATTTCAGTGAACAGATACCACGAACCACCAGTTTGATCTTTACACCTGAACAAGAAGCCTTGTAAAGAGCTGCGATGATATCTTTATCACACAGGGAATTCATCTTTGCAATGATAGATGCCGGTTTTCCTGCCTCTGCATTCCTTGTCTCACGCTCGATCAATTTTAAAAACTTGTTGCGGAGCCAAAGCGGAGCAACTGCCAGCATATTCCAGTTGAGTGGTTCGGAATAACCGGACAACATATTGAACACCGCAGTCGCATCTTCACCGATCAGTGGATTGCAAGTCATAATACCGCAGTCTGTATACAATTTCGCAGTAGAGTCATTGTAGTTGCCGGTACCAAGATGCACATAGCGGCGGATACCGTCTTCCTCACGGCGAACCACCAGCGTGATCTTTGAGTGAGTTTTTAAACCAACCAGTCCGTAGATCACGTGACATCCGGCTTTCTCTAACATCTTCGCCCAAAGAATGTTATTTTCCTCATCAAATCGTGCTTTTAACTCTACGAGAACGGATACCTGTTTTCCATTGTCAGCCGCTTCTGCCAGGGCTGCAATGATCGGAGAATTACCGCTGACACGATATAATGTCTGCTTGATCGCCAGAACATCCGGGTCTTTCGCTGCGCGGCGGACAAAATCCACCACCGGATCGAACGTCTCATACGGATGCATCAGCAAAATGTCACCTTTTCTGATATTCGTAAAAATATCATCCTCATTCATCAGTGCCGGAACCGGCTGCGGAGTGTAGCGCGGAGCCTTCAGGTGATCATAACCGGAAAGTCCGTACATCTTCATCAGGAAAGTCAGATCCAACGCACCGGGAATACGGAAAATATCTTCTTCATTTACTTCCAGCTCTTTTTTCAGGATCTTCAGAAGTCTCTTGTCTGCATTTTCCTCGATCTCCAGTCGGATAACCTCACCCCACTGGCGCTTCTTCAGCTGTTTCTTGATCTCCTCAAGAAGATCCATTGCCTCCTCTTCCTGCAGCACAAAGTCCGCATTTCTCATAATACGGAACGGATGGGAGGTAATAATATCATAATTTAAGAATAACTGCTTCATATTGCGCTCGATGATCTCTTCTAAAAGGATCACGTGGCGCATCTCGTTTCCAACGGAGTCAACGGTAACCGGAAGTTCTACGATTCTCGCCAGTACGGACGGCACCTGAACCATCGCAAACTCCAGTTCTTCGTCTCCGCCCTTTTTCTGCAACAGGGCAGCGATGTTTAATGTTTTATTGCGAACCAGAGGGAACGGTCTGGAAGAATCCACTGCCATCGGAGTCAGTACCGGATATACCTGCTCTTTGAAATAACGGTCCACATACTCGCCTTGCTCTTTTGTCAGGTTTTCATGCTTTGTGATCACATCCAGTCCATGGTTCTCCAACGCCGGGATCAGGGACCGGTTGTAAATGCTGTACTGCTGATTGACCAGTTCGTGGGTTCGCTCACTGATCTTTTCCAGCTGCTCCGTCGGAGTCATTCCCGCAATGTCCGGCTTTGTATAGCCTGCATGCACCATATCCTTTAACGATGCTACTCGAACCATAAAGAATTCGTCCAGGTTAGAAGCCGTAATGCTTAAAAATTTCATTCGGTCAAACAGCGGAGTGGTTTTGTCCTTCGCCTCGCCAAGAACACGGTAGTCGAATTCCAGCCAGCTCAGCTCTCTGTTTACATAATTTTTCGGATCTAAAAACTTGCTTTCATGAACTGCCATCACTTACACACTCCTTTTTCGTTTCAGTATCGGACGGATACCGAAAATCTCTTCGAAGAACGACGCTTTCTGCTCAAAGGAGATTGCATCCAGAGTCATATCTCCCGGATATGCGGTGCGAACCACCAGGCTTCCGTCTTTTACTTCCATCTTGCAGTCTTGTAACGTCTGCTTATGGGCACGGTCCATGGAATCAGCCAGACGAAGGATCGC
>JAZRLX010000178.1:0-7381 GCA_045647085.1 Pilosibacter sp. | reverse complement strand
CCAGATCCACCGGCTTACCCTCATTGAACAGCTCCACCATGGTCTCAAACATGACACCATACTGGCGCTGGTAAAAATCATCACCGATCACAATTTCCGACGCGGCGATGATCGCATCTCTGTCCATCAACATGGAACCGATGACTGACTGCTCTGCCTCAACACTATGTGGCAGTACTCGCTTTACTAACGCTTCTTCCATAAAACTCAACGACCTCCCAACGGGATCTTACTTCGCCTCAACAACCTTTACGCGGAGCACACCGGTTACATCCTTGTGCAACTTGATCGGAACTTCAGTCACACCAAGGCTTCTGATCGGCTCCGGAAGAACCATTTTCTTCTTGTCGATATCTAACTTTAACTGATCAGCTGCTGCCTTCGCGATTTCCTTTGTGGAAACAGAACCAAATGTTCTTCCGCCTTCACCTGCTTTGATGGAAACGGTTACAGAAAGATCTGCTAACTTCTCTGCCAGTGCTTTTGCTTCTGCCAGCTGGTTTGCAGCCACTTTATCTGCATTCTGCTTCTGAAGCTTTAAGTCATTTAAATTCTTCGCAGTTGCCTCAAGACCGAGCTTCTTCGCAATAATATTTCTTCCGTAACCATCACTTACTTTTACGATCTGGCCCTTTTTACCAAGAGCCTTTACATCCTCTAATAAAATAACTTCCATTTAGATTTCTCCCTTCTCCTTCATGGCAAGGATCACTTCTTTAATCTTATCCTTTGCCTCGTCGATCGACATATCTACAATCTGTGCCCCTGCTACGGTTCTGTGACCGCCGCCGCCGATCTGCTCCATCATAACCTGAACATTTACCTCATCAATGGAACGGGCACTGACAAATATTTTACCATTAAACGGAGTCAGAACAACTGACGCCTTGATTCCTACAATACTGAGAAGCTCATTGGCAGCCTGTGCACCAACGACAGTCGGGCTCTCCACGCCTTCCGCCGGACACACACTGATCGCAAATGCATCTTCAAAGATTTCTGCCTCTCGCACTGCTTCCGCACGTGCTTTATGATCTTCCATGGTATCACGGAACAGCTTGCGCACTCTCGTCACATCCGCACCGTTTCTTCTTAAGAATGCTGCTGCCTCAAAGGTACGCACACCGGTCTGAACTACAAAGTTCTGTGTATCAATTACCATACCTGCATACATTGCATCCGCTTCCACAGATTTCAGTTTTACGTTGTCGCCAACATACTGCAGGATCTCTGCAACCAACTCACTGGCTGAGGATGCATACGGCTCAACATAAGATAATGTCGCATTCGCGATCTTCTCATTTGTCTGACGATGATGATCAATTACCACAATGGTCTTCACCATCTTCAGCAGCTGCGGTTCTTCTGTGATACTCGGACGGTTTACATCCACAACCACAAGAGCTGTACCATTGTCCACAAGTTCTTTCGCTTCATCGCTTGTCACAAACATATCCGACGGATAATCCGAACTCTTTTCAAAACGATCGTACATCGGACGTACAGAAGATGTGATATCATTCAGCACAATATGCGCCTTCTTGTTTAACGCCATTGCAATTCGGTACATACCGATCGCAGAACCAAAAGAGTCTGTATCTCCGATCTTGTGTCCCATGATCAGTAGGCGATCCTTGGTCTCCAGAAGCTCTCGCATCGCATGTGCTTTTACTCGCGCCTTTACTCGAGTCTGCTTTTCCAACTGCTGGCTCTTTCCGCCAAAGTACTGGATCTTGGAACCGTTCTTCACAACCGCCTGATCACCGCCGCGGCCCAGAGCCATATCGATCGCTGTACGCGCATAATCATAGTTCTGCACGTAAGTATCACCATTCATACCGATACCGATACTCAGCGTAACCGCCATCTCGTTACCGATATTGACCGTCTTAACATCTTCCAGAAGACCAAAACGCTCTTCCTCCAGACGCGCCATATACTGCTGCTTGATCGCGAAGAAGTATTTATCCTTCTCCATCTTCTTTACAATACCGTTGATTCCGGAAATGTACTTGTTGATCTTACGGTCAATAAGCGCCACTAAAAGAGAACGACGAACTTCCTCGACACTCTCCAGAGCTTCATCGTAGTTGTCCAAATAGATCAGACCTGCAACCATCTTCTGGTCTGTGAATGCCTGAATATATCCGTGAAGTTCTGTTTCATCATAAAGATAAACCGCCAAAAGCTGGTCCTCTTTATTTCCTTCGTCCATATTTTCAAGAAGCTCATCATCAGCACTAATGTGCACACGTTTCACACTGACACGATAGATCGCATCACCGTAAGTACTCTGCACTTCCATTGAATGTTCCATCTTCTTCAAAGACTCCGGAGTAATCTCCTTGAATAACGCAGTCAGACTGCGCTTTCCGGATTTCTCATCTTTCAAAACCGCTTTCAATGCACGATTCATCCAAAGGATCTTTCCGTCTGTATCAGCGATACCGTAAGGCAGTTCCATCGATGCCAGCAACTGCTTCTGACTCCAGCTGTAATCTGCCGCATAAGAAACCAGACCATTCTGCAGTCTCTTGTTTCCTGTCCAGAAGAGCCAGCCTGCGATCGCAATGTACGCAAGCGTAAACGGAACCATCACACCTCCTGCATTCGGCTCCATAACAAGAACTGCAATGTTCGCCGCAAAGATCAGGATCGACAAGATCAACGGCCATTGCAAGTATGTCTGCAGCTGACTTTTTACCTTTCTTCTTTCTGCTTTCATATACTCTCCTATTCCTATGCCAAAATATAGGCACAGCAAAAAAACGCCTGAATGAAACGACTTTGGACTAGTATATCATATTTGACCTTATTTGTAAATTTGTAAGTAGAAAACGGCCGGTCAGGTGCCCTGACCGACCGTATAAAAACTAAACAATTTCCGCAATATCGTAGATCAATCGCTCGGAATCCTCCCATCCGAGACACGGATCCGTGATCGATTTACCATAAATATGCTCACCGATCTTCTGGCTTCCCTCTTCCAGATAACTCTCGATCATCATACCTTTTACAAAATCATGGATCTCTGCCGAATGCTTACGGCTGTGAAGAACTTCTTTTGTAATACGGATCTGCTCTTTATAACGCTTGTTGGAGTTGGAATGGTTTGCGTCAACAATACACGCCGGATTGATGATATCCTGCTCCTGATAAAGCTTATAAAGCAGCTCCAGATCCTCATAATGATAATTCGGAAGACACTGGCCATGCTTACCGACCGCACCGCGAAGGATCGTGTGTGTCAGCGGATTGCCCGGAGTCTGCACTTCCCAGGTACGATAAATAAAATCATGTCCATGCTGCGCCGCGTATACGGCATTGAGCATAACACTTAAAGCGCCGCTGGTCGGATTCTTCATTCCGACCGGAACATCCACACCACTGGAAACCAGACGATGCTGCTGGTTCTCCACGGAACGTGCGCCAACTGCAACATAGGACAGAAGGTCCGACAAATAACTATAGTTTTCCGGGTACAGCATCTCGTCGGCTGTGGACATTCCATAATCCTTCAGCACACGCATATGCAGTTTACGGATCGCAAGAATTCCCTCATACATATTCGGCTTCTTCTCCGGATCCGGCTGGTGAAGCATACCTTTGTATCCGCCTCCGGTCGTTCTCGGTTTGTTTGTGTATACACGCGGGATCAAGATCAGCTTGTCCTTTACCTGCTCATTTACCCTCGCAAGACGCTCCATATAATCACAAACAGCATCTTCTCGGTCCGCAGAACATGGTCCGATGATCACTAAAAACTTATCGCTTTTTCCGGTAAAAACATCTGCAATTTCTTTATCTCTCTCCGCCTTCAGCTTTACAAACTCTGACGCCAATGGAAACTCGCCTTTGATCTGCTCCGGGGTCGGAAGAATGCTTTTGTATGTAAATGCCATGGTGACCTCCCTGATTGTGATGATTCTATCATTATAATACAGTTTTTTTATGACTTCAACCTGTTATCAAACAAAAACACCCTGCATATACTGCAACAGTTCCATACAAATAAGGAGGAGATCGTTTGCATTTACATAACGTATGCTACAAATTTCTTATCATTCTTCTCAGCACCTTATTTCTCATGACCGGCTGCGGACACGGATACCAGCGGATCACTCAACATGGTGTATTAGACGAAACCGGGGAATCCTACGATTCCGTTTCTATTGAACAAATGACTTTCGAGGAGTTCTGCACAACGGTGTTTCAGAACGAACTCTTGGAAACAGACACGCTGAATCTGCATTACACTCTGAGTCATCCACAATCCTACGGAATCACTCCGGATGAAGTTACCCTTGGATCCATTTCCTTGGAAGATATGATACAAAATCAAACCCGCGTAAACGAGATAAGAACACAGCTGACCGCCTTTGACTACCAGAAACTGACATCTGATCAACAACTTACTTACGACGCACTTCTGGAAATGCTCAATACAACTCTCATGTCAAAAGGTCTGGAACTTTACGACCAGCCTCTGGCTCCGACCATCGGGATCCAGGCTCAGCTTCCAATCCTGTTAGCCGAGTATTCTTTTCACTCCTTACAGGATATTGAAGACTATCTTTCCCTTCTCTCCCAGATGGACCGATATTACGGAGAACTGCTCGAATTCGAACAACAAAAAGCTGCTTCCGGACTTGGTCCGTCCGATGCAACCATCGATGCGATCATTCAATCCTGTAAAAGTTATCTGATCGATCCGGAACATAACTTCCTGACAGAAACATTTGAAACACGAATCGTAGACTTAGAAGCGACCACGGGTCAACCTCTAACTTCTGAACAAAAAAATGATCTTACCGCTCGACACACAGAAACCATCCGCGACCATTTTATACCTGCTTATCAAACTCTCATCGACGGTCTCTCCACACTTAAAGGACACGGGATCAATGACGGCGGACTGGCCAATTTTAAACACGGAAAATCCTACTACGAATATCTCTTAAAATGTGGCCCGGGATTATCCTATACCATTCCCGAACTGAAAACCGCCCTCCTCACGCACATACAAAAAGATCTGGATGCAGTGAACCGTCTTTACCAACAATATCCGGATCTCAACGACCGAATTGCAGCTTCTTCTTTTTCATTGACCGATCCGATCCGGATCCTTGAAGACCTGAAGCAGCAGATGACATCTGATTTTCCTTCCCTTACCGACTGTGCTTACGAAATCAATTACGTTCCAAACCACTTGGAGGACTGCCTGAGCCCGGCATTTTATCTGACCGCACCTCTGGACAATCCGGATCAAAATGTCATTTACATTAACAATGGTTATGAAGACTCCACCTCCGGTCTGTATACAACACTGGCACATGAAGGATTTCCCGGTCATCTATACCAAACTGTTTACAATCGGACCAACACCTCCATCCCTTTACTCTCCCTGCTCAGCTGTTCCGGTGCAAACGAAGGTTGGGCGACCTACGTGGAAAATTACGCCTGCACCCTAGATAACGGACTTCCGGACGGAGTCGGAGAATATCTGGCTCTTGCACGTTCCTTTTCACTCTGTGTACATGGTTTGATGGATATTGGGATCAACTATGATGGCTGGTCCAAAGAACGAGCTGCCAAGTTTGCCCGTACCTACTACGAACTTGATGATACAACCATTGATCAACTCTGGCAGACCATGATCGATAACCCAACCAATTATCTGGAATACTGCGGAGGATATGTGGAAATCATGGAAATGCGCCAGCAAGCAGAAGCAGCCCTCGATGACGAGTTCTCCCTTTTAGAGTTCCATCGTTTTTTTCTCAATATCGGTCCTGTCCCATTTTCCGTCATTCGCAAACACTTTGATGTCTGGTTATCTTCTCAGACTTCTGTCATAAAAAGTTAACCCTTCCGTTTACAATGCAAAAAGCACTTCCAATGTTACCCTCATAAAAGGGATTACATCGGAAGTGCTCTTACACTATTTTCAATTATTGAGATGCTTTCTTATTATAATCTTTGCTCTTAAATACTGTGATCGCATCTGTCAGATTGGATGCGTTTCCGGATGCCATGATCTCTTCCAACGCACTAAGCTTCTCCAGAACCATAAATTCTTTTCCTGCATAGATCTCAAAATGGTCTGTAATGTAAAGCGCCTTGTTCTTTGCAGCATCCTGTGTTTCTTTCAGATCCGATACCGTTTTATTGAAATCGAATTCCATCTGGTCAATCTCTGCCTTATGGTTTCCATTGATCTCATCAGCAATGATCGTTTTGGTCACATTGTTAAATGTGTTCAATGCATCCCTTTTCTGACCTTCTGTCAGTGCCAGATCCTGCTCTAACTGGGTGATCTCGTCATCAAACAGCTGCAGATTATATACAGAATCGTTCTTATCCTTACGGATAGACTTCTCAATCTTCTTCATCTGCTTTTTGTTTGCTTTGATCTTATTGCGGATCAAACGACCTTCTTTCAGTTCGTCCATGTGCTTCATCTTCGTAGAATTTCCGATCAGCACATAAAGACCGCCAAAGATCAAAATCGCTGCCACATAAATCGCTGCCAGCATCCATGTCATACGCTTCGGGATCGCAAAATACGCTCCGATCGGAACTGCAAGGAAACAGATCACGATCATCGTCAGCAGAGTCATAAACTCTTTGAATCCTTTTGTAAAATACAGGGAATAATATAAATTGCTCTTACAGAATCCCGGAACATGATTTGCATGGAAAATCGTCTTCATCTGTGCTTTGAGATCTTCATTTTCCTGTAAGAGACTCTGTGTCTCCTCTGCAATTCGCTCTTTCTCGCCCTGACTCTTTGCTTTCTCACGCTTTCCGCGCGCCTTCTTGATACGATCCTGAGTCTTTGCGATCTCTGTATCATAACTTTTTGCGATTTCATCGCTGCGTTTCTTTACTGTTAAAGAAATGGTTTCCGCAACCTCTTTTTTCTTTGTTTTTAAGGAATTCTCCAGCTGCTTTTCCAAATCTAACAGCATCTTTTCCTTCTGTTTCAGCTCATCCAGTTCCTGAACAGCCTGCTTCGCATCGACAAAAAACTTCGCATAATCTGTAATCGGCTGTACCATCTTATGTCCTCCTGGTCTATAATTTTCGATCAGTCTTGATATATATAGATTACTACAGATTCCGCTCCGACACAAGGGCGAAACCGAAAGAAATGCGAAAATACATCATTATTCTTTACATTTTAGAGATAATTATTTATACTTTTATAAAACTTACACGCTGAAGGAGATGAAATCTATGTTCCGTATGTGGGGAAAACTCTGGAAAAACAACCACCTTTTGAAAGACTATGTAGCTGAAAATTCCGATTATTCCATGACTCGCACTGCCATGGTCTTCCAGGCCGTTGAAGAAATCTGCCAGGAGCTCGACCTCAGCC
>JAZRLX010000177.1:0-5261 GCA_045647085.1 Pilosibacter sp. | reverse complement strand
TTCCGGTATAAAAATGCTGCCATTAAACAGTTATTCTGGGACAGCGGAAGTATTTTGGAAATGTATACATTTCTTTTGGAAACGAGAAAAGAAGGTGTGGATGACTGCAGAGTCGGTGTCCACATAGACTGGGATGGCACGATCCATAATGATGGAAACAAAGATGTGCTAAATGAAATCGATGTGATGTCTATCCAGAACAATCTTCCGACTTTTATTTCCTGTAAGATCGGAAGTGTGGATCAGATGGCATTATATGAATTAGAAACAGTGGCTACCCGTTTCGGTGGAAAATATGCAAAGAAAGTGCTGGCAACAGCGCAGGAACTTTCGACAGCACATATGAGCAGAGCGAAAGAGATGGGAATCGAAGTAAGAATCATGAGGTGAGATACGAATAAGGGCATGTACGAAGTTGTACATGCCCTTAACTTGTTTTATATATTATCTTATACGCAACCAATTGTTTTAGCAGCATTCATGATCTGTTTTTCAGAATATGTACGTGTTGCATTTCCGTATTTTTCAATGTCGTAGTAGGATCTCAGAAGAATGCCACAAGCAGCTCCCCATTTGAATACGTTCACTGGGTTTTTAACGGCTTTGAAAGATGCTTTTACAATTCTCTTTAAGTCTTTTGCACTTACACCACCGGTAACATCGTCTAAATCATCTTCAGATAACTCGTCTTCAGCTTCCTCTGCCGGGAACATTTCTTCAATGTTAACACCTTCTTTTTCGAACATGGAAGCAAACTCTTCATAAGAAGCAGCATTATCTAAGTTGTTCACAAACTCTTCATTGTTCATAATTTCTTCAAAACGTGTCATAATAAAATCCTCCTAAAATATATGTGTTTTTTGTTTCTATCTATATATACACGGACAACAAAAAACTGTTACAGAAATTATACCAACAAATTAAAAATTATGCAAGGCATTAGTGTTTGCCTGTGCCCTTTATTAGTGTTATAATGAATGCATGTTTTGTAACATAGAGTAAAGTGAGATGGGAAACCGTATGACAGAGAAAGAACAGAGTTTTGAACAGGTTTATCATGAATATTATCCACGCATTTTAGGACATATTCGGAAGAAATTGTCTTCCTATCATGAGGCGGAAGACCTGGCACAGGAAGTAATGACAGTTTGCTTTCAGAATTTTGAGAAATATGATCCGGAGAAGGCTGCCATTGGAACCTGGATCTATGTGATCATGAATAATCGATTGAAAAACTATTATAGAGATAAGAAAGACCAGGTATCTCTGGACGATGAGGAAAACTACCATGAGATTGCAGGAACAGAGATTTTGGAGGAAGCTGTGATCTTGGAAGACCAGAGAAAAACATTGCTGGAGACGATCGAGAAACTTTCGGAGCGTGAGCAGTTGATCGTAACATATACATATTTTTATCGAATGACATCTGCGGAAGTGGCAGAGCGACTCCGGATGACGGCGGGAAATGTCCGGGTAGTGCTTAATCGATCGCTTAAAAAGCTAAGAGGATATTTGGAAGAACAAGGATTTGAAATATAAAGGGAGGCAAAACATATGGCAAGTGTTTTTCGAAAAACAGCTCTGGAGAGATTAAGTTCTCCGGATCAGTTAGATAGTATGTTGAAAATCACGTCTCCAATGTCGTGGCTTGGCATCGGAGCAGCTGCGATTCTTGCAGCAGTGGTGGCAGCGTGGTCCTTTATGGGGACGATTCCGGATATGGTGTCTGCACCGGGATTTCTGGTTTACAGCTATAATACGAACACATTATATAGTCCGGCACCGGGAACTGTAAAAAGTCTGCTGGTATATCCGGGGGATGTTGTAGATGAGGGAACGGCAGTTATGGAGCTTTACAGTCCGACAGGAGATGTGATCACGGTGGAGTCTGATCAGTCGGGCATTGTATCCGCCCAGCTTGTCTCCGGAAAAGAAGAGATCACTCCGAATACAGAGATTTTCAGACTTTCTCCGTTAACAGAAAATGAACTTTCCGTAGTTTGTTATATGGACCTGGATACCGCCATGCAGATGAAAGAAGGAATGGAGACGTCGGTTTATTTAAATGCTGTGGATTCCGGAACGTATGGTCATATGGAAGCAGTGATCACGAATATCGATCGTTGTGCGTCTTCCGCCGGAGCTTTCGCTGAGCTTCTTGGGGCGGATGGTCAGCTGGCATATCAGATGACACAGAATGGACCTGTGGCAGCCGTGACTTGTGAGCTTAAAACAGATGAGAATACGGAAAGCGGTTATTATTTTAGTGCTCAGAATGGTGCTGAGATCAGACTGGTGGGCGGAGAACAGGCTGTGGTACAGATCGTGACGAATGAGAGTGCGCCGATTTCTAAAGTATTTCCGATGTTTGGGGGAAACTAAATGAACAAGAATTATTGCAAAACACCTACCATATTCCAGATGGAAGCGACAGAGTGTGGAGCAGCTTCATTGGCGATGATCTGTGCATACTGGGGAAAACATGTACCGCTTGAGCAGATGCGTGTGGAAACCGGAGTATCGCGAGATGGATGTAATGCAAGAAATATCATGAAGGCAGCAAAGCGATTTGGAATGGAGTGTCGTGGCTTTCGAAAGGAACCGGATTCTCTTAAATCGCTGGATATGCCATGTCTGATCCACTGGAATTTCAATCATTTTGTAGTCCTGGAGGGATTTAAAGGAGAGTATGCATATTTAAATGATCCTGCGATCGGACGCAGAAAGCTTACAATGCAGGAATTGGATAATGGTTTTACCGGAGTTGTACTTACCTTTAAACCGACAGATCAGTTTGAAAAAATGAAAAAAGAGAATACGCTGCTGCCTTTGGTAATAAAGCGCTTACATGGGCAGAAAGAGGCTTTGGCACAGATGATCTGTCTGGGCCTGCTTTTGATTCTTCCGGGTCTGATCCTTCCGGTGCTTTCACAGTTATTCCTGGATGAGATCCTGGGTACAGGGAATGTGCCGTGGTTTGGTCAGTTTCTGGGCTTTATGGCAGCAACCATCTTGTTTCAGACTGTGCTCAGCTTGTATCGTTCGAAACTGTTGTTAAATATGCAGAACAAACTGGTTCTGTTATCATCCAGAGAGTTTCTGGAACGGTTGTTCCGTTTACCGGTCAATTTCTTTGACCAGCGTTCTCCGGGTGATCTGGTAGGGCGAATCGAAAATAATGATCATGTAAATACATTTATAACAGGAAATCTGGCAGAGATCGTACTGGATATTTTTGTTGCAATTTTTTATTTGATCTTATTGATAGCATATAATCCGGTTATGACCGGTATTGGTATGATCGGAATCGTATTCAATATTATTCTGGCAAAGGTAACATCTGAAAAAATTGCCAATATGACTCAGAAACTGCAGCAGGATAAGGGAAAACTTGCAGGAGCTGTATGCGCTGGTCTCAGTGTGACCTCAACATTAAAAGCATCCGGTGCGGAAAGTGTGTACAGTGCAAGAATTTTAGGATATGAGGCGAAGGCTTCGACTGCAGAGCAGCAGATCAGCAGGACACAGACGATCATCGGAGCACTTCCGGGTGTTGTCGGCAACCTTATTGATATTGTGATATTGATCGTTGGATCTATGTATGTCATCAATGGTCATATGACTTTGGGTATGTTATCGGCATTTTCTGCATTGTTTGGTTCATTCTCCTCTCCGGTAGAGGAACTGGTGGCATTTGTGCAGCAGATCCAGACGTTAAAGGTGGATATGGAGCGTGTGGATGACATCATGCGTCATCCGGTGGATGAGAAGTTTGAGGAAAAGAAGATCAAAGAGATGCCTCAGTCAAAGCTTTCAGGACTTGTAGAACTGGAGGATATTTCTTTTGGATACAGCAGACTTGCGAAACCTTTGGTAACAGATTTTTCATTTTCCCTGATACCGGGAAGTTCTGTCGCATTTGTCGGATCTTCCGGTTGTGGAAAATCAACAGTATCCAAAATTGTCAGCGGACTTTACCACCCTTGGAGCGGAACTGTGAAATTTGATGGTGTTCCGATGGAGGAGATCTCTTCGGAGGTACTGCACGCCAGTGTTTCAACGGTTAGTCAGAATATTTCCTTATTTTCCGGAACAATTCGTGACAACCTGACATTGTGGAATCCTGCAATTTTGGAAAAAGATATGATCAATGCGGCAAAAGACGCCTGCATTCATGATGTGATCACCCAGAAACCGGGAGCATATGATTTTAAATTGGCAGAAGGCGGAGAGAATCTGTCCGGAGGTCAGAGACAGCGTCTGGAGATCGCGCGAGCTCTGGCAACGAACCCGACTATTTTGATCATGGACGAGGCGACCAGCGCTCTGGATCCGATCACAGAGAAAAAAATCATTGATAATATCAAACGCCGCGGATGTACTTGCATCGTTGTGGCGCACCGTCTCAGTGCTGTACGAAACAGTGATGAGATTTTAGTCATGAGTTCCGGAAAAATCGTAGAGCGTGGATCTCACGAAGAATTAGCTGCTATGGATGGTTATTATAGACAGTTCATGGCAACAGATTAGGAGGGGCAGCAATGAAAATGATATCTTCCGATTCCATTGAACTAAAAGGCGGCTCTTTCTATGTTCCGCAGGAAAAAGATGATGCATTTCGTGTTGTATCAGGAAGTGTGTATGTTTATATCGTCCCGTGGGCTCACGGAGAGCCGGGACGCAGATCTTTATTGTGTCAGACAGACAAAGGTGGAATGATCCCTGCATTTGTATATCGGGACCAGGAACATCAGTCCTGGAGATTTCTGATCGTGGCGGTAGAAGAAGCTTGTCTGGAGCGGATGGAAGGGTTTAATACCGGACCGCTTCGTAAGAAATTTCTTATCAGAGCGAATGTAGAGAATCCGGGAAATGAAGGGTATGAGGATGCTCTGGTAAATCGTTACCGGATGAATCTGGTCAAGGAAGACGGATATTTGATCCGTACAGGAAAAGATAAAAAGAATGTTCAGGTACATACCAATGAGTTGATCACCTCTTTTTTTGAGAAGAAGTCTTTATCTGCAAAAGAGAGTGGAAATGAAGCATTATATCAGGTAATGGCGGAGCTTTGTCATAAGTCTAAGATCAAAATTGCTCCTTATGAAAAGATAGTTTCTTGTTGTGGACAGGAACTGACCTGCCATGATATTGCGCGTATTTCACATTTTCCTTGCAGAGACATTGTATTAGAAGAAAAGTGGCATGAGGCTGATGCAGGATCTCTGGTAGTGTATTTTGGAGAGGAACGGGAACCGGCA
>JAZRLX010000176.1:0-2539 GCA_045647085.1 Pilosibacter sp. | reverse complement strand
CCGACATTCCGTGCTGAGAACTCCAACACAACACGTCATGCGGCTGAGTTCTGGATGATCGAGCCGGAGATGGCATTCGCTGATTTAAATGACAACATGGCGATGGCTGAGGCGATGTTAAAGTACGTAATCCGTTACGTTCTTGAAAACGCACCGGCTGAGATGAACTTCTTCAACCAGTTCGTTGACAAGGGTCTCTTAGATCGTCTTAACCATGTATTAAATTCCGAATTCGGTCATGTTACTTACACAGAGGCGATCAAGCTTCTTGAAGAGCACAACGACGCATTCGATTACAAAGTATTCTGGGGCTGCGACCTTCAGACAGAGCACGAGCGTTATCTGACAGAGCAGATCTTCAAACGTCCGGTATTCGTAACAGATTATCCGAAGGAGATCAAAGCATTCTACATGAAGCTCAACGAGGATGGCAAGACTGTTGCTGCTATGGACTGTCTCGTTCCGGGTATCGGCGAGATCATCGGCGGCAGCCAGCGTGAAGACGACTACGAGAAACTTCTTGGTAAGATCAAAGAGATGGGTCTTAACGAGGAAGACTACGGCTTCTACCTTGACCTCAGAAAATATGGTTCCGCACGTCATTCCGGTTTCGGTCTTGGTTTCGAGCGTTGCGTAATGTACCTCACAGGTATGGGCAACATCCGCGATGTAATCCCGTTCCCGAGAACAGTTAACAACTGCGAGTTATAATTTATACAGCGGGCTGACAGGCAAAAAACGAAGCGTCAAGTTTACTTGTAAGCATCGTTTTATGACTGACAGCACATTGGATATTCATTCATCACAATAATTCAGAAACCCGCAGACATCGGTTTCTATCAGGAGCGCCAAAGAAACTGCGGCGCTCCTTTTTTATACTATCGGAGGAACTCCTATGAAATTTATCCACACAGCCGATATCCACTGGGGCATGGTGCCTGACAGCGACCGGCCCTGGGGAAAGAAACGAGAACAGGCCATCCGTCTCACCCTTCAGACCATTGTCGAGGAAGCTCGTGAGAATCACGTGGACCTGCTTCTGATCAGCGGCGACTTGTTCCATCGTCAGCCGCTCGCCAGAGACTTAAAAGAAGTAAACTACCTGTTTGCAACGATCCCGGGTACCCGCGTTGTCATTATTGCGGGCAACCATGACCGTGTGCGCAGAAGTTCTGCTCTTTTAAGCTTCAAATGGAGCCCAAATGTTACATATTTTATGGACGAGGATCTGTCCTCCGTCTATTTTGAAGATTTAAATACGGAAGTGTTCGGATTCAGCTACCATACTCCGGAGATTTTAGAGGATCGCACTGCACAGTTTACGATCCCGAACACACATCGCAACAAGATCCTTATGATCCACGGAGGCGATGCAAAACATCTCCCATTCGACAAGAATGCGGTAGCTGCAATGCCGTTTTCTTATATTGCCCTTGGTCACATCCATAAACCGGCTGTTCTCATTGAGAACAAGATGGCGTATCCGGGTTCTCCGGAACCGCTCGATCTGACCGAGACCGGAGCACATGGATTTTTCCTGGGCGAACTGGATGAGATCAGCGGTCGCGTGACTTCTCTGGAATTCCGACCGATCTCCCAGGCGCAGTACATTCCGCTCGTTGTAAGTGTGACACCTGCAACTACAAATCTGGAACTCTCCCAGTTGATCGCAGACGAGATCCGCAAACGCGGCGCCGGAAATATTTATCGTTTCCGCATCAAAGGCATGCGCGATCCTGACATTGAGTTCGATCTGGACTTCCTTGCAGGACAATGGAATATTGTAGAGATTCTCGATGAATCGGAACCGCAGTATGATTACCACGCGCTCTTCGCTGAGCATCCGAGCGACATGATCGGTTTCTACATCCGTGCTCTGCACAAAGAGGACATGAGCCCGGTTGAAAAGAAAGCTCTGCATTATGGAATCCACGCGCTGCTTATGACTAAGGATGAAAGGAGCTAAGTTATGAAATTACTGGAACTTCATATTGATGGATTCGGTAAATTCCATGACCGCACCATCTCCTTTAAAGACGGGATCAACATCATTTACGGTAAGAATGAAGCCGGAAAATCCACATTGCACACCTTTATCCGCGGAATGCTTTTTGGTATCGAACGCGGCAGAGGCCGTGCAGCGAAAAATGACACTTACAGCAAGTTCGAACCGTGGGAAAACAGCGGAACTTACGAAGGCTGGCTCAGACTGGAAAAGGATGGAACCATCTATCGTATCGAACGCCGTTTCCGCAAAGATAATAAGTCCTTGAAAGTGATCAATGAGACCCGCGGACGTGAGGAGGAAGCAACTCCTGCATTTATGAATGAGCTCCTCGGCGGTCTCAATGAAACAACTTATAGCAATACGATCAGTATCGGTCAGTTAAAGAGTGCCACAGAAGACGGCATGGTAAGTGAGCTGAGAAATTACATTGCCAACATGAATACGACCGGCAACATTTCTCTGAACATCAGCAAAGCCTCTACCTTCCTGCGTCTGCAAAAGCGTGCACTGGAAGCGAACCTGATCCCGGAT
>JAZRLX010000175.1:0-2376 GCA_045647085.1 Pilosibacter sp. | reverse complement strand
AGCCCCTAATTGTCTTCCTAAGACCGCTTGGCCTCCGACTTGATGTTTATAAGAATGGAAAGATCGTGTACTTTATAAAACATGCAAACGTATGGTACACTGCCACCGGTGGTGTACAGGCACTTAATGTTATGATTACCGATCTGGAAGAGGCGATCGGAACGAAATAAGAATGAAAATAGCATGAATGATGGGCGGAAGTTGCATTCCGCCCATTTTTGCACTATAGTGGTAGGGAAAGAGTAAGAACAGGTTATAAAGATAAATAATGGAGGTTGTATTATGCTGATTCTGAAACTTGTATTGCTGGTTTTCGCAGTATTGGCAGCAGTGCTGATGATCAATACTGTGAGAATGACTGGCAATGCACGAAAACTAGAGGGAAAACATCCGGAGTTTACAGAGGA
Source organism: Pilosibacter sp. (assembly GCA_045647085.1). Classification (GTDB taxonomy): domain Bacteria; phylum Bacillota; class Clostridia; order Lachnospirales; family Lachnospiraceae; genus Pilosibacter. The sequence goes on along the minus strand of JAZRLX010000175.1, from coordinate 1,969 downwards.
TGAATTAAAGCCTTATGGAGAGGCACTTTCCAGAATGATCCGCTGTGCGACTGTATCGGTAAAGGACAGTCATGATGATACAGAGTTTGCCAAGATGCGAGCCGTGGTAGAGGAGGATTTCCCGCTGCTGCATAAAAAAGCAGAGCGTATGACGTTTGCGGCGGACTGCTGGATGTATAAGATTCCGGGCAAAGACACAAGCCGTAACATTCTTCTCATGTCCCATCACGATGTGGTGGCTGCGGATACAGAACATGAAACCTGGAAATATGAACCGTTCTCCGGAACGATCGCAGACGGGAAAGTATGGGGCCGTGGTGCGGCAGATACAAAAGGTTCTTTATGTGCGATCCTTTTTGCAGCAGAAGAGATGCTGAAAGAGGGTATCACACCTCCGGTAAACTTGTATATTCTCTCTTCTCACAATGAAGAGACCGGTGGAGACGGTATGACAACAGCCCGCAGTTATTTTGAAGAACATGGAATCACCTTTGAAGTGATCTTAGACGAAGGCGGCGGCATCGTAGAACCACCGTTACCGGGAATGAAATGTGACATGTGTGCGATGGTAGCGGTTCACGAAAAAGGCCGTTTAAAGGTCAACTGTACGGCAAGAAATAAGAGCAGCCATGTAAGCATGACCGGTTTTAAAGGAAACCCGGTGGAGCGAATGGCAAAATTTATAGAAGAAGTGAAATCCTCTAACATCTTCATTCGTGAGCTGAATCCTCAGACAAAAGGGATGTTTGCAGGTCTGGCTCCGTACTGTGGATTTCCGATGAATGTGCTGTTTAACAATCTCTGGTTCTTTGGGGGAATCATCAAGAAAGTGTTACCAAAGATCAATGGTACCGCAGGCAGTATGCTCGGAACAACCTGTAACTTCCAGAAGATCGAAGGAAGTGTAAATGACAGGTTCTGTACAGCTTCTGTCATGTTCCGAAATACCGACGAAACAGATTTAAAGAAAGAATATGCTGCTTTCACAGCAATCGCAGAAAAGTACGGAATTACACTCGAAATTGAACGAGACGAATACTATAAACCGGCAGATATGGATTCCCCGGCTTATGCTTATACGATGGATTGTCTTGCAAAGATCTTCCCGCGTTTTGCAGCAGCTCCGTATGTGCTTTCTGCCGGTACCGATGCATGGCGTCTGACTCCGGTGTGCGACTGTGTTCTTCGCTTTGCACCGACCAGAATGTCAAATCAGCAGCTTGGTTCCATCCATGCAGTGGATGAGAATCTGGATATCTCTGCGGTAGCGGAGGCAGCGGTGTTCTATAAATATTTTGTATTGAATTATAAATAATCAAGAGATAGACATTCTACGTTCCGTAGGTAGTAAAATCTCTCTGCTTTGTTTACGATAGGGTTACAGGAGGTAAGCAAAGATGAATCAATATGTGACAGGTGCAGTGATCAAGGAACTGCGTGAAAAACATCATATGACACAAGCAGAACTGGCCGAGAAATTAAATGTTTCAGATAAGACTGTATCCAAATGGGAAACTGGGAAAGGCTATCCGGATATTTCGTTACTGGAGCCGATTGCAGAGGTGTTTGGTATTTCCGTTACGGAATTGCTGTCCGGACAGGCGATAAATAATGTGAATGTGTCAGCAAATATGCTGCGTTCAAAATTCTATGTTTGTCCGGTTTGCGGTAATATCATTCATTGCATGGGCGAAGCAGTGATCCAGTGCCATGGGGTTCAATTGCTTCCATGTCAGGCAGAGGAAGCAGACGAGAGACATAGAATTACCATTGAAAAAGTGGAAGATGAATATTTTGTCCGAGTGGAACATGATATGACAAAGGAACACTATATTTCATTTATCGCTGCCATGTCAGGGGATCGAATGAATGTGATCAAGTTGTATCCGGAAGGAAATGCGGAAGCAAGGTTTAACCCAAGAGGCGTGAGGAAGATTTTGTTCTACTGCAATCAGGATGGATTGTTTTC